>NZ_JANXUQ010000048.1 GCF_025356155.1 Rhodoferax sp.
AACTGCGGTCGAACAGCACCATTTCGCCGGCCGCTGGCAGGTGCGCTACGTAGCGCTGAAAGTACCACTGCGTGCGCTCACGGTCGTTGGGCGCTGGCAAGGCCGCCACACGGCACACGCGCGGGTTCAACCGCTGGGTGATGCGCTTGATGGCGCCGCCTTTGCCTGCGGCATCGCGCCCTTCAAAAATCACCACCACCTTGTGGCCGGTCTTGACCACCCAGTCCTGCAGCTTGACCAACTCGCCCTGCATGCGGAACAGTTCTTTAAAGTAGTTACGCCGTTCCTCACGCGCATCGGCGCTCAGCTTGTGGGGCGCGCCGTCGTCCAGCTCCATCTCCAGCTCTTCGTCGTAACTGTCCAGCATATCGCTCTGGATACGGCGTATCAATTCGTCTTCACTGGAACTCACGGGCTACTCCTGAAGGGGCGGGTGTTTACCCTCCGAGACTAGACGGGTTTTATGTCAAATATGTGAATAACCCATGACACTACCGGGTCGTAAAATTAGGGCCAGCAGGCCCAGCGCCCCGCCCACCCTTTCTTTTTTTACTACCCCCCTTGAGGAGCCTCCCATGACCCGTGAAGTTGTAGTCGTCAGCGCCGTGCGCACCGCCATTGGCACCTTTGGCGGCAGCCTGAAAGACATCCCCCCCACCGAACTCGGCGCGCAGATCGTCCGCGAATCGCTGGCCCGCGCCAACGTGGACGGCAAGGACGTGGGCCACGTGGTGTTTGGCCACGTCGTCAACACCGAGCCCAAGGACATGTACCTCAGCCGCGTGGCCGCGCTGAACGGCGGTTGTGGCGAAGGCACCCCGGCCTACAACGTCAACCGCTTGTGCGGCTCGGGCCTGCAGGCCATTGTCAACGCCAGCCAGAGCATTCTGCTGGGCGACACCGACATCGCCATTGGCGGCGGTGCCGAGAACATGAGCCGTGCGCCGTTTGCGTCGCTCAACATGCGCTGGGGGGCCCGCATGGGCGACACCAAGATGGTGGACATGATGATTGGCGCGCTGCACGACCCCTTCCACACCATCCACATGGGTGTGACGGCCGAGAACATTGCCGCCAAGTGGGGCATCAGCCGCGAAGAGCAGGACGCGATGGCGGTGGAGAGCCACAACCGCGCCCAGCGCGCCACCGAGGCTGGCTACTTCAAGGACCAGATCATGCCGGTCATGCTCAAGAGCAAGAAGGGCGAGGTGGCCTACGCCACCGATGAGCATTTCCGCGCCAACTGCAGCCTGGCCGACATGGCCAAGCTCAAGCCTGCCTTCCTGAAAGAAAACGGCACCGTCACCGCCGGCAATGCATCCGGCATCAATGACGCCGCCGCGGCTGTGGTTCTGATGGAAGCAGGCGCTGCCAAGGCCCGCGGCGCCAAGCCCCTGGCGCGCCTGGTCGCCTACGCCCACGCCGGCGTAGACCCCAAGTACATGGGCATTGGCCCTGTGCCCGCCACGCAGGCTGCGCTGAAGAAGGCCGGATTGACGGTCAATGACCTGGACGTCATCGAGGCCAACGAGGCCTTTGCGGCACAGGCCTGTGCCGTGACGCGTGATCTGGGCCTGGACCCGGCCAAGGTCAATCCCAACGGCTCGGGCATTTCACTGGGTCACCCGATTGGCGCCACCGGGGCGCTGATCACCGTCAAGGCGCTCTACGAACTGCAACGCATCCAGGGCCGTTATGCCTTGGTAACCATGTGCATCGGCGGCGGTCAGGGTATTGCCGCCATTTTCGAACGCATGTAATTCAGCAAATGCTACGCTATTGATAGCAGTAAATCCAATAAATACGAGGGCTACAGCGGGATTTAGCCACCAACGATCTGGTTACGTCCCTGCTTTTTGGCCTTGTACAAGGCCTCATCGGCCAGTTTGACCAGGGCCTGGGCGCTGATGCCAGGCGTCAATTGCGCAATGCCGCACGAGAACGTGCAGGCGAACGACGTGGCATTGACCGGATGGTGGAACTGAGAAAAGTCGATGCGGATGCGGTCCAGCAATTGGGCGGCCCGGTCCGCATTGGCCTGGGGCAGGATCACCAAAAACTCTTCGCCCCCGTAGCGGCCTACCGAGTCGGTCTTGCGCAGGCGCTGCTTGAGCAGCCAGGCCATGCTGCGGATCACCTGGTCACCCATGGGATGGCCATAGGTGTCGTTGACCTTCTTGAAATGGTCAATGTCCACCATGGCCACACACAGCGGGGTGCCGTCGGCCAGTGCGGTATTGACGGCGGCCCCCACCCGCTGCTTGGACGTCGTGTGGTTGAGCAAACCGGTCAGGCTATCCAGGTACATGGAGCGCCGCAGGATGCGGTAGCGGTCGATCTTGCTTTTGACCACGGCATTGAGCACCACCGGGTTGAACGGCTTGGTCAGAAAATGGTCACCACCGAGGCGCAACGCATCCACCTGCAAGGCAATGCTGGTGTCGGCCGACAAATACACCACCGGCGTTGACAAAAACTCCTCATGCTGTCGGATCACGCGGGTCACCTCGACACCGGTGCAGCCCGGCATGTACATGTCCATCAGCACCAGATCGGGCTGGAATTTGGCCAGCGCAGTCAACACCTCTTGTGGCTTGGAAATCGCCATTGACTCCACACCCGACTCTTTAAGTGTGCGCTGGATCAGCGTGCTGGCAGTCTTCGAATCTTCTACGACCAGCACGCGGTACGGTGGCTCTTCTTCACTGCCACAGAGCTTGACGATGCGCCCCATGACGGTGGCCTGCGCCGTCCCGACGGGGAAGCAAAAATCGCAGCCCACGCGCAAGGCCAGCTTGAGCCCTTCAAAGTCGGACGGCAGGTTGAGCCCAACGATGCTGCTGGCCGAAAACCGGCCACGCAAAGCCTGTACCCGCACGATGAAGGCGGTGGGTTGCAGCCCATTGGCATCGACCAGCACAATGGTCGGGTCCTGGGTGGCCTTTTGGTCATAGAACGGTCCGCAGACTTCGACCTGGATGTTGAAGTAGCCCGCCTGTGTCACCACCTCTTTCCAGGCCTCGGGTACCGCAGTCACCAGCCAGATCTTTTTGACTGGCAACAAGTCGGTAACGACTTCGCTCTCCTGGTGCAAACGGCGCTCGGGGTTGGGGTCGCTTTTGTCCTGCAAAAACTCAACGATGCGTGTGCTGAATTCGGTGATCTGCCCATCCAGGTCACCCATGGGTGCATCGGTGATCGGGTCGCTGTTCCAACGGTCAAACTGTGACAGCACCTGCTGCTCCAGCGCGCGCGCGGTCTGGTGCAGGCCCGGCAGGCCTTTGGCGTCCAGAAACTCGGTGAAGCTGGAGACGGCCACAGCAAACTCGACAAACCCGTCAATGCCGGGATGGTCTTTGCAGGCTTGCCATTTGGATAAAAATTCGTCGCTCTTCTTTTTAAGCTCAGCGGGCGAACACGACATAGGGTTCCTCTTCTGACCGGTTAGTCCGGCTCTGCCGCTATTTTAGGTGGCCTATCGTCTTGAAATCCATGGGCGCGCAAAGTGACGACCAGGGTGTCGCGGTGGCCATCCACCCCTACTGGCTGGATGGGGGTGGATTCGTGGATCACCCGTGCATCGTCCAGCAACAGCAGCGACCAGGGCTCAGTAAGGGTGAAGCGCTGGCCGTTGGGACCATCGGCTTCAAACACGCGTGTTTCTCCTCCTTTGACACCGTGGCGCCCGACCAAAAAAACTGCCACGATATCGACGCCGTCGCGGTGCGCACCTTCGGGTGTGGGGCGGCCAATGCCGTCGGTGGTGTCAATGCGGAACTGGTGGGCCTCCACAAACCAGGTCTGCGCCCCCTTCAGCTGCGACGCCACAGTGCCCAGTGTCTGCAACACCGCGTTCCATGCGGCATGTGCCGACGTGCCCACTGCAACGGGTTCAAACCAGCGCTGCATGCCGCCGTGCAAAGCGTTGTAGTCCAGGGGTTGCCAGTGCGCACGGTGGGGCACGGCCTGCACCAAATCGCCCTGCACCTGGTAACTGGCGTGGCGACGGCGGCGGTAACGGCCACCGTCTTTCAGGTACTGATCAGGTGGCAGGTCATTCCAACTGGGCAGCAAGGCGTTGAGGTCGGCCAAAGGCAGTTTGGCCAGCATGGCCACGCTGTGTGCGTCGAGTACGGCATAACCCTGCTCGCGCAGGGCGGGTATCAGGGCGTTTGGTGCAATACAGGGCGGTGGAAAACTATTGGTCATAGCGAATAGCTTACTTGACCCCCAAGCGTGTCGCTTCGAGCACTTCGCTGCCCGGCGGCAAAACCTCGCCCCTGGCGCTACAACGACCTGCGCCCGATCAGACCCCCTATGCGGCGCACTAGCCATTTCGGCGTGCTGCGCGAAGCGATCATGGCGGCCTGGTTGATGACACCTGGCACACAAATGGCGTCGCCCTTCATGGTGGCGGCAAAGGCCATGTCGGCCACCTGCTGCACATCGCCCACCAAGAATTCTGGCAACTGGCCCAGCTTGTCGTTGGCGCCCGCCGCTTGCTTCAGCATATTGGTGGCGGTGATGCCCGGGCACAGCGTGGTGACGGTGACGCCTGTGCCGCGCAACTCCTCCGCCAGCGATTCGGACAACGACAACACATAGGCCTTGCTGGCCGAATAACTGGCCAGCGTGGGGACGGGCTGGAAGGCAGCGACTGACGCAACATTGAGTACGCGGCCACGGCCCCGCTCCACCATGCCGGGCACAAAGGCGCTCAGCATGGCGGTGAGCCCAGAGATATTCAGGTCAATGATGTTCTGGTGCTTGGCATGGTCTATGGCGGTGAATGCGCCCTGCTCCAGCACACCCGCGCAGTTAACCAGCACATCGACACTGCTGTGCTTGTGCGACAAAGTGGCCAGCAGTCGCGCGGCCGCGCCGGGCTTGGACAGGTCGGATGGCTGCACGGTCACGTTGACGCCATGTTTGCTGGCCAGGTTATCGGCCACGGTTTTTAGCTTGCCCTCGCTGCGCGCTACGAGAATGACATCGTGTTGGGCCGCGGCAAAACAACCGGCCAAGGCCTCACCAATGCCGGAGGATGCACCAGTGATCAGCGCAGTGGGCCTGGAAGAATTTGAAGTGCTTTTCTTGGGCATGGTGCGTCCTTTGGTAAACAAAAAAATTAAGGCTTGGCCGGATCAATCTGCAGCGTCATTCCCGCCGCGCGCAGGCGCTGCACCAGCACATCACCCAGCCCGCTGGCTGGTGTCAGCAGGCCGCCGTGTTTACGACCACCTGGCAGTTCGTCCAGCTGCAAAGCCAGCGCCAAAGCCGATTCACACAGCATCTTGGTCGTTGCGCGGTTGCCGGGGTCGCCCTTGTCGGCAATCATGCCGCGCACGGTCTTGCCGCTGGCGCTGTGGCCCACCCAAAGCGCGCGGAACGATCCGCTGTCCATGCTGGCCTCGGACGGACCAGCCCCGGGGGGTGGCGCAAATTTTTGCGCCAGCTTACGGATGGGGCTCAACCGCAAGGCCGCCTGCGAGGTGAACGCGCCCACACTGAGGCTGGTGGCTGCGAGCGCCGCGACTGGACCCTTGCCCAGGCGCAAATACTCCTGGTAGGCATACCCTTGGGCATAGCCCAACAGGGCGGCACTGCGCCGCACCACGCGGGTGTTGATGGTGGACATCATGAAGGGGCCTAACCAGGCGCCAAAGTCTGCATCGCGGCGCGGGCCAAGCGGGTCGGCATGGGCTGACGAGGCGTTTTCCGGGCGTGTGCCGCTGGGGTTCAGCAGAAACGGATCCGCCATCGCTTCCGACTGGCCCGACGCCAGCATATTGAACAGCGATGCCAGGGTGCCGCCATTAAAACCACCCCGTATGCTGAAAGCAACCTTGGTCGTAACACAGGCCTCACCATAGCGCTCCAGCATCGCACCGTTGGCCAAGTGCGCACTGAGATCCGAGGGGATGGAGTCAAACCCGCAAAAAGGAATGATGCGGGCACCCTTGCGCTGGGCATCGGCATGGTGCAGGTCGATCATGCCCCTGACCCATGGCGTCTCGCCGGTAATGTCCACATAGTGGGTGCCGTGGCGCACGCAGGCCGCCACCAACTCGCTGCCATACAGCGCAAACGGGCCTGCGGTGCTGAGCACGACTTTGGTATTGCGGGCCAATGCATCCATGGCAGCTGCGTCATGCGCCTCGGCCACGACGATGCCGGCCTGCTTGGCGCCGCTGGCCTTGCGCACGGCCTCCAGCTTGTCGGCGGATCGCCCCGCCAAGGCCCAGGTCAGGTTTGAGGATTTGACCTCGGCGTGTTTGGCAAAGTAGTCCACCGTCTGGCGGCCTACAAAACCGCTGGCGCCATACAGCACCACGTCGTATTTCTTTTGGGAGGATTTGCCAGCGGTCATAGTCTTTCCTTTTGGCGAAGCATAGACGCAATCAAAGCCCGGCGGCGATAGCCCCCGTCTGGGACCTGTCGCCAACGCAACGCATGCGGTGCGCAGGCCGCGCTACCATGCGCCTCTTACGCGACCCGCTTGCCGGTCGCCCCCTTGTTCTTGCCACCCCTGCGGAGATTGAACCATGTCACTCGCCAACCTCGTCAACCACCAGATCCGCCTTGCCGCGCGCCCCGTGGGCATGCCCAAAGCCACGGACTGGAGCCACACCACGGAGGCCGTCGCCGAGCCTGCTGAAGGCGGCGTGGTCCTGAAAACCCTGGCCCTGTCGCTGGACCCCGCCATGCGCGGCTGGATGAACGAAGGCAAGAGCTACATCCCACCCGTGGGCATTGGTGAGGTCATGCGCGCCGGTGGCGTTGGCAAGGTCGTTGCATCGAAAAGCGACAAGTTTGCCATCGGCGATTTTGTGAGTGCGGGCTTTGGTGTGCAGGAGTACATCACGGTGGCCCAAGACGAAATGAAGCGCAACGGCCTGGTCAAGATCGATCTGCGCGCCGGCTCTTTGACCCAATGGCTCAACGTGTTGGGCATGCCTGGCATGACCGGCTACTTTGGTTTGATGGATGTGGGCATGCCCAAAGCGGGTGAGACCGTGGTGGTGTCCGGCGCGGCCGGTGCTGTCGGCCAGACCGTGGGCCAGATCGCCAAGCTCAAGGGCTGCCGCGTGGTCGGCATTGCAGGTGGTGCAGCCAAGTGCGACTGGGTCGTGAAAGAGCTGGGCTTTGATGCCTGCATCGACTACAAGGCTGGCCCCGGCTCCGTGCGCGCGGGTCTGAAGGAACACTGCCCCAAGGGCGTGGACATTTATTTCGACAACGTGGGCGGCGAGATTCTGGACGATGTGCTGGCCAAAATCACCCGCGGCGCACGCATCATCATCTGCGGCGCCATCAGCCAGTACAACAACACGACCGCCGTGCAAGGCCCCAAGAACTACCTCAGCCTGCTGGTCAACCGCGCCCGCATGGAAGGTATCGTCGTGTTCGACTATGCCGACCGCTACCACCTGGCCGTGGCCGAAATGGCTGGCTATATTCGCGACGGCAAGATGAAGAGCAAGGAAGATGTCGTAGTGGGATTGCAGACTTTCCCCGATACGCTGCTCAAGCTGTTCAATGGCGAGAACTTTGGCAAGTTGGTGCTGCAAGTGGCGAAGGACTGAAGTTTGCGCTGAACGATTGGAGCGTGAGATGCTACATTTTTAGTAGCTGCTTACGCATAGCCGACGAGGCCTAGAGGCCTAGAGGCCTAGAGGCCTAGATGACCATCATGCTGCCGGCGCGGCAGCGCACTCTCTCGGTGAGGGGGTGAACCGGGCGGGAGGCAAGCACAATGCGTTGTCACAAAAAATGTGCGCCAACACTCTAAATAGATAAGGGCCGCTGCATCGAAGTGTTTTTGGTGGGCTGCCCTGCATTTGGAGATGAAGATGACACACAACACAGCCCTGCGCGCGGGCGCAGCTTTACTGGCCACTGCCGCCCTGGGAACCAGCGTCTGGGCCCAAACCACCGCACCGCAGATGGCAAACGTGCCACCCACCGCATCCCCAACCCCCGTGGTGGTGATCGTGCGTGTACCAAAGCCATGGTATGCCCCACGCGCGGTGGTGGCGGGCAAGATGCGCGACACCATCCCGCAATACGCACACCTCCCCGGGCTGGCGTTCAAGGCGTTCTCGTTTGAACGCGAGAGCGGCGACTTTGGTGGCGTGTACTACTGGCGTGACGCTGCCAGCGCCCAGGCGTGGTTCAACCCGGCCTGGTTTGCCCGCGTGAAGGCCGAGCGCGGTGCCGATGCCTCGGTGCGCATCTTTGAAGCACCGGTGAGCGTTGACAACACGCCATCTGGCACCCCCGCCAGCACCGACAGCAGCGCGGTTGCTACGCTGGTGGAGATACCACTACCCAAGGGCATAGGCCGGGAGCGCATGCTGGCCGAATTCAACGCCACCGTGCCCCAGTACCAGAAGGTGCCCGGTTTGCTGCGCAAACATTTCATCCTGAGCCAAGGCGATAGCAGCAATGGCACATTTGGCGGTGTTTACTTGTGGAGGGACGAAGCCAGTGCCAAAGCCTGGTTCAATGCCGCCTGGCACCAGCGCGTCACCCAAACCTATGGGCAGAGCGCGAAAATCGAGTGGTTCGACGCGCCCATCCTGTTGCCAAGTCTGGACACGCCCAACACTATCGCCCCGCCCGCCCTACTGGTTGCCGCACCATGAAAATCACTGCCCCTGCCCCCAAGACACTGCGCGCCGCAACCCAAGGCGATCTGGCCGCGCTGGACCAGGTGCTCTTGGCCATCCAGCCGGGCATCTTCAACCTGGCAGTGCGCATGCTGGGCAACCGCGACGATGCGGCCGACGCATCGCAGGAAATACTGCTCAAGGTGGTGACGCACCTGGGCGGCTTTCGAGCGGAGGCGGCGTTCACCACCTGGGTGTTCCAGATAGCGCGCAACCACCTGATGAACGCCAGCACGCGCAGCCGCGAGTCGCCGGAGGTCTCACTGGAAGCCATCGAAGAGCGGTTGCAGCAGGGCCTGGCCTTCAACCAACATGGCAACCGCCTGGCAGACCAGCAGGCGCAAGATCAGGCGCTCACGCCAGAGGACAAATTGGCGGCCCGGCAAGTGGCATTGGGCTGTACGCAGAACATGCTGATGGCGCTGGACCGCGAGCAACGACTGGTCTATGTGTTGGACACGCTGTTTGGCCTGTCATCCCAAGAGGCGGCGCGGGTGCTGGAGACAACACCCGCCGCCTACCGCCAGCGGCTGGCCCGCACCCGGGCGCGCATCGACGGCTTTGCTTCAACCACCTGCGGATTAGCGAACGCCAATACTGCATGCCACTGCGAAAAGCAGTTGCCCGCCATGGTGCATCTGCGCCAGACTGGCGCGCAAACTGGCGCGGGTAGCGTCGCCCCGCTGATCGCCATCCACGCTGTCGAGCGGGAACAAGCCGCGCGGGCTTTCGACGCCTTGGTGCGCGTGGGCGATGCTGCCGCCGTCTTCAGGGCCCACCCCGACTACCAGGCGCCCGAGAGCCAGCGGGCGGCCATTCGCGCCGTGCTCAGCGCAGAAGGCTTTTGGGGCGAAGACCGTGCAACGCATTGAGCCATGACGCAATCCACCCAAATACCGTTTCACGCTGCCGATGGAACGCCGCTGATGGGTACGCTGTTTGGCTGCACGATCGGAGAGACGAGACCGGTTCTGATTGCCGGGGGTCTGGGCATTGCCCAGCGTTTCTACCTGCCCTTTGCCCAATGGCTTGCCGCGCAAGGTCACCGGGTGATGACCTTTGATGTGCGTGGCATGGGCGCGTCGCGTTTGCCCGGTCAGCAGCTGCGCGATGTGCAGGCGGACATGCTGACCTGGGCCCAACAAGACTTTGCGGCTGCCGTGCAGACCCTGTGCCAGCAGACGGATGCAGACCAAGTCGTGGTGATCGGCCACAGCCTGGGCGCGCACCACGCGGCGATGGCCGGCATGCCTACGCAGAGCCGAATTGCCAAGTTGCTGTCAGTGGCGGCGGGCTCTGGCTACTGGCGCGATTGGGCTGCGCCGTCGCGCAACAAGGCACCGCTAATGCTGCATCTGGCAGGGCCCTTGCTGACGCCGCTCTTGGGCTACTTTCCGGGCAAGCGGCTGGGCATGGTGGGCGATCTACCCGCAGGCGTGATGCTGCAGTGGAGCCGCTGGTGCCGCCATCCTGAATTCGCTTGGGGCGCAGAGCCCGAAAAGCTGATGCCCGTGCTACAGACAGCGCGCTACCCCATCCACGCGCTGAGCTTCAGCGACGACGACGCAATGACCGTGGAATGCACGCGCAAGCTGCTGGCTGCCACACCCCACGCCCCCGCGCACCTGGAGGTGATCACACCGCAGCAGATGGGTGTTACGCGCATAGGGCATGTAGGCACATTTCGCCGAGACATGGAGCCCACACTGTGGCCGCACATGGTGCAATGCATGGCGTTGGCAGGATGATGCGCTATGGAATCAATAGCTAATAGTGCAATAAACGCGAGGGCTACAGGCCACTTTCATCAAACACCCCCATGCGGATGCGTCGGGTCCACCCACAACACGTCCTCTGGTTTTTCAACCGGCTCGATGTCCAGATTCACCGCCACGGCCTGGCCATCGCTGCGGCATAGCACGCATTCCAGCACCTCAGTAGTGCTGGCATTGATTTCCTGGTGCGGCACATAGGGCGGCACGTAGATGAAGTCGCCGGGGCCAGCCTCGGCGGTGAACTCCAGCTGTTCGCCCCAGCGCATGCGGGCGCGGCCCTTGACCACGTAGATCACGCTTTCCAGCGGGCCATGGTGGTGGGCGCCGGTCTTGGCATTGGCGTGGATGGTGACGGTGCCGACCCACAGCTTTTGCGCGCCGACCCGGGCAAAGTTGATCGCGGCCTTGCGGTCCATGCCCGGCGTGGACGGTACATTGCCGTCCAACTGGTTGCCCGGTACCACACGCACGCCGTCGTGCTTCCAGTCGGTGGGCGGAAGGTTGTGGTCGCGTGGGTGGTCATGGCTCATGCTCGCTCCTTGTTTATTTCAACCGCGTACTGCTCATTTTTTAATAGCATCTTACGCCCGTTGCACGAGGGCTACAGGCCGATTTCGCTTGAACCTACTCCAGCAACGCCGCATACACCAGATTGCGGAACAGGGGCCGGTAATAGTCCCGCTGGTTGGGCGCCTGCAGCATCATCAGCGCGAAGAAATCCTTGGCCGGATCCACGAAAAAGGTGGTGCCTGCGATGCCGCCCCAGAAATACAAACCCTTGGAGCCGGCCTGCGCCGCAATGCCCTCCTCCAGCCGCACCGCAAAGCCCAGGCCGAAGCCGTGGCCGGGAGGCAGCAGTTCGCCTGAGCGACCGGCCCGGTGTACGCCGATGCTGCCCAGGTGGTCGGCTGTCATGTAGCGCACGGTGGCGGTGCTGAGGATGCGCTGGCCATCTAGTTCACCGCCATTCAACAGGCACTGCAGAAAGCGCGCGTAGTCGGCTGATGTGGACGCCAGGCCTGCGCCGCCGGCCTCCATGGCCGCGGGCTGGCGCACGTCAATCAGGCGCATGGCGATTCCGCCATCCGGGTCTGTGGCAAAGGGTTCGGCGATGCGGTGGTGCTTGTCTGGCGGCACCACAAAGCTGGTGTCCACCATGCGCAGTGGGCCGAGGATGTTGTCCTGCAAAAAGGCTCCCAGCGTCTGGCCGCTGACGGCCTCGACCAGCGCGCCCAGTAAATCCGTGGCACGGCTGTATTCCCAGACGGTGCCAGGCTCGAACATCAAGGGTATGGCCGCCAATGCTTTGGAAAACTCGCGATTGCTACGCTCGCGTGATGCCAGGCGGGCCTGGGCGTACTGGCGCTGGATGGGCTCCGTGCCCAAAATCTCGTAGGTCAAACCAGAAGTGTGGCGCAACAGGTCTTGCACGGTGGGTTCGGTCTTGGGACGCTGCAGCGCCACCTCGCCATCGACCACGGTGCTGAGCTGTATGTCTGCAAACTCCGGCAGATATTTGGCCACCGGGTCACTCAGCAGCAATTGGCCCCGCTCCATCAGCTGCATGACCGCCACAGAGACGATGGGTTTGGTCATGGAGTAGATGCGGAAGATGGAGTCCAGCTCCATCGGCACGCCGTGGGCAGGGTCTTGCTGACCGACGTTTTGGTGCAGCAGCACCTGGCCGCGACGGGCAATCAGGGCCACGGCGCCGGGGAGGCGCGCCTTGGCAACTTCCGATTGCAGCGTTTCGACCAGGTGGTGCACACGCTGCGGGCAAAAGCCCAGGTCCTGGGCCGAACCCAAGGGCAACGGCTTGCCGGATGCGGATGTCAAACGCCAGCTCCAGCTTGTCCATACCGCTGGCGCGCCAGCGCGGCGCCCTGGGCCAAGGCTTCGAGCTTCTTCACCGCCACCTCGCGGCTCATCGGCGCCAGGCCGCAGTTGGTGCAAGGGAAGATGCGGTTGCGCGGCAGGTATTGCAGCGCCACACCAATCGTGTCCGCCACCTGCTCAGGCGTCTCAATCACGTCGCTGGCCACGTCGATGACGCCGACCATGACGTCCTTGTCCTTCAGCAGCGCCATCAGATCGGGCGGCACATGCGAGTGGTAACACTCCAGGCTGACCTGCTGGATGCTGCTAGCGGCCAGCGCCGGAAAAATGTCTGCGTACTGGCGCCATTCCTGGCCCAGGGTTTCCTTCCAGTCGTTGTTGGCCTTGATGCCGTAGCCATAACAAATATGCACGGCGGTGGTACACCCACGGCGGTCCGCCGTGGCTTCACGGCTCAGGCCACGCGCGGCAATCTCAAGCGCCTTGACGCCCCACTCCGCCGCGTCCTGCATATAGACGTTGAAGGCAGGCTCGTCGAACTGGATGATGTCCACGCCATCGGCCCGCAGGGCCAGCGCCTCCTGGTTCAGCAGCTCGGCAAAAGCGAAGGCCATCTTGCGCTTGTCGCCATAGAAGCGGTCGGCCACGGTGTCCACAATCGTCAGCGGCCCGGGCAAGGTGAACTTGAGCTTTTTTTTGGTGTGGGCGCGGGCCAGTTGCGCTTCAAAGGCATGGACCCGGCCCTTCAGGCGCAGCTCTGCAATAACCTGCGGCACTTGGGCGTCGTAGCGGTTGTTGCGTATGCCCATCGTGACCTTGTGCTCAAAGTCGATGCCCTCCACCTGCTCCAGAAAGCCGTGCACAAAATGCTGGCGGCTTTGTTCACCGTCACCGACGATGTCCAGCCCCGCGTCCTCCTGCTCCTTGATCCACAACAGCGTGGCATCGGCCTTGGCCTGTTGCAGATCGGGGCCAGCCAGCTTCCACTGGGGCCAGAGCTTTTCGGTCTCCGATAGCCAGGAGGGTTTGGGCAGGCTGCCGGCGATGGCGGTTTCAAACATAGACTATTTCCCTTCTTGTTCTTGCAGTGTGCGCCACATGACCTTGCCGGCACCGCTCTTGGGCAGGGCATCGACAAACTGCACCACACGCGGCACTTTGTAGACCGCCATGTTCTCACGGCACCAGTCGACTATGCCTTGCTCGGTGACCAAATCCTTGTGCGTAGAACGCAGCACGACCACGGCCTTGACCGATTCGCCGCGGTAGCTGTCGGGTGTGGAGATGATGCAGGCCTCTTGAATAGCAGGGTGGCGGTACATCAGTGCCTCCACCTCGGCCGGCCAGACCTTGAAGCCCGACGCGTTGATCATGCGCTTGAGCCGGTCGGTCAGGAAGAAATAGCCATCTTCATCGACGCGGCCCAGATCGCCGGAGCGGAAGAAGCGCTTGCCATCTATCTCGATGAAGGCGGCGGCGGTTGCGTCCGGGCGTTTCCAGTAGCCATTGAACACCTCGGGGCCGTGCATGATGATTTCACCGGCCTCGCCCACCGGCATTTCCTGCAAGGTGTCGGGGTCGATGACGCGGGCATCGGTCCCCATGAAAGGAATGCCCAGGCACTGCTGCTTGGGCGCATCGGGCGGATTGCTGTGGCTGGGCGCGGCCGTCTCGGTCAGGCCATAACCTTCGACATACCGTAGGTCAAACTGCTCCAGCAGCCGCTGGGCCACGGCCTGGGGCATGGCGGCGCCGCCACCGCCGATGTAGACCAGGCTGGAGAGGTCGTAGCTGGCAAAGTTGGGGCTGGCCATGAGGTCAATGACCATGGTCGGGATATTGGTCCAATGCGTCACCTTGCGGCGCGAGATCAGGCGCCCGGCCAGGTCCCGGTCCCAGCGCGGCATCAGCACCATGGTGGCACCAGCACGCACGCTGGTGTGCATGATGCTGACCATGCCGGTGATGTGGAACATGGGCACCACGACCAGCACCACGTTCTCGGCAGAACCATTGCCCCACATGCCGCTGGCCACCGCGTTGTGCATGATGCTGCTGTGCGGGTGCATGCAGCCCTTGGGCAGGCCGGTGGTGCCACTGGTGTACGGCAGGATAGCCAGGTCGGCAGGGCCAACTGACAGCTCCGGCAGTTCTCCCCCGGCGGCCAGCGCTTGGGTCCAGTTCAGCACCTGACCCCTCAGCAACACCGGCTGCGCGTGCCGGGTCAACAGCCATTGGCTCCAGGCCGCTGGCGGCGCGTCGTCGCCCTGCACGTTCGCATCAAAGGCATCGGCAAAATGGGTCACGACCATGTGCGCCAACCGGTCGTTGGCGTCCAGCGCATCGCTGGCACGCACCAATTCGGGGGCCAGGTCAGCGGTGGTGATGGCCACGCGTGCATCGGGGTCGGTGATGTAATGCTTGAGTTCTTCAGAGCGGTTCATCGGGTTGACCGGTACCACCACGGCATTGGCCCGCAGAATCGCGAAGTGGGCAATGACCAGCTGCGGGCAGTTCTGCATGCACAGCACAACCCTGTCACCCTTTTCGACCCCTAGCCCTCGCAAACACTGCGCGAGGCGCTCTGCTTTTTGTAGCAAACCGGCGTAGGTCAGCACCGTGCCAAAGAAAATCAAGGCTGCTTTATCGGGGTAGCGGCGGGCGCTGGTCTCCAGGTTGTCCCACAGCGAGGTCGCTGGCAGGGTGATGGAATGGGGTAGCCGTTTGGGCCAGAACTTGTAATGGGCGCGCACCGAAACTCCTCAGTCAGTTGGATGCTGCAAGATTAGCGCGCCCATGCACCAAATGCATCCGGGTAGGCCCCAACGAAGCCTCCATTTAGTCGCCTGTGCGACGCGCTGGGCACAGAAATTGCGGAGCGATCGCATGGTGACCAAAAACCCGGTCGGTATTGGGGCATGCGCATTTTGCATGATGTCCCCGTAAAAACCCATGGGTGTTTAGGCCCGCGAGGGACTAACATCAGTGGGTTGGCTCTGGCCACGTTTTTGCAACGGGTAATCCGCTTGGGATTCAACATCAACCGAAGACTACTAGGAAAAGACATGAAAAAACATTTGTTTGCCGTCGCTGCCGCTACCGTTGCAGCCGCCATGATTCCCTTTGGCGCACAAGCACAAGCCGTGGACACCATTGCCAAGGTCAAAGCTTCGGGCGTAGTCACCATGGGTGTGCGCGACTCTTCCGGCGCCTTGTCCTACACACTGGGTGATGGCAAGTACGCTGGTTACCATGTAGAAATTTGCCAACGCATCATCGGCAGCCTCGAAAAAGCGGCCGGTAAAAAGCTGGAAACCAAATACCTGGCAGTGACTTCGCAAAACCGTATTCCCCTGGTGCAAAACGGCACGGTGGACATCGAATGTGGCTCCACCACCAACAATGCCACACGCCAAAAAGACGTGTCCTTTGTGGTGACCACGTATGTGGAAGAAGTGCGTATCGCGGTGAAGGCCAACTCCGGCATCACGTCCATCAACCAGCTGAAGGACAAGAACGTCGCCACAACCACGGGCACCACATCGGTGCAGTTGCTGCGCAAGCACGAACGCGCGAACGGCGTGGACTTTAAGGAAGTCTTTGGCAAGGACCACGCTGACAGTTTCTTGCTGCTGGAATCTGGTCGCGCTGACGCGTTTGTAATGGATGGCCAGATTTTGGCTGGCAACATCGCCACCTCCAAGGCGCCTGCTGACTACAAGATCGTTGGTGAAGTGTTGAATGTCGAGCCCATCGCTATCATGATCCACAAGGATGACCCTGCATTCAAGACCCTGGCCGATGACACCGTGAAGGCTCTAATCAAGTCTGGCGACATGGCCAAGATCTATGACAAGTGGTTTGTGCAAGCCATTCCGCCGAAGAACACCAAGGTTGGTCTGCCTGCCAGCGACGCAACCAGGGCTGCCTGGGCTACTCCCAATGACAAGCCTGCTGAAGAATACGCGAAGAAGTAAGCTTATTCGCTCCGCTTAGCCCGTGCAAACAAAGCCCGCCCGAATTTTGGTGGCGGGCTTTTCTTTGTCGGGCTTTGCGGGTATAAGATTTGTAGCATGCATCTTGCTGTGACCATGACAGCATCAACCCTTGAGGAGCAGCCTGAATGAATTGGCAATGGGAAATCTTTTTGATGGACCCTGGCGGCAAACAGCCGACCTATTGGGAGTGGATGCTATCTGCTTGGGGTTGGACCATCTCGGTCTCGCTGCTATCCTTGCTTGTCGCGTTGAGCATTGGCTCCATCATCGGCATTTTTCGTACTTTGCCTGACAGCCCGTGGTTGGTACGCTTTGGCAACGTCTGGGTAGAGTTGTTTCGCAACATCCCCCTGCTGGTACAAATTTTCTTGTGGTACCACGTAATACCTGCCCTCATTCCCCCAATGAAAGAGGTTCATGGCTTTTACCTGGTGATTCTTGCGTTAGGGTTCTTCACGTCCGCGCGGATCGCCGAGCAGGTGCGCGCTGGCATCCAGGCCTTGCCCAAGGGTCAGCGCTATGCCGGCATGGCGATGGGGTTCACGACGCCGCAGTACTACCGCTACGTTATTTTGCCGATGGCCTATCGCATCGTCATTCCACCGCTGACCAGTGAGTCCATGAATATTTTCAAAAATTCGTCGGTTGCTTTTGCAGTATCCATCTCAGAGCTCACCATGTTCGCCATGCAGGCGCAGGAAGAAACATCGCGCGGCATAGAAATTTATTTGGCCGTAACAGCGTGTTATGTGGTGTCGGCCTTTGCCATAAACCGCATCATGGCCTACATCGAGAAAAAGACACGGGTGCCGGGTTTCATTGTTCAGGCAGGCGGGGGAGGTCACTGATATGAACCTGGACCTATCCTTCTACAACTGGGAAATCATTCGCACCTTCCTGCTCAAGGGCCTCTACTTCAGCCTCCTGCTGACGGTGGTAGCTACCGCGGGGGGCGTGCTGTTTGGCACCTTGCTGGCCATGATGCGCCTGTCGGGCCGCAAGTGGCTGGACTATCCCGCCACGTTCTACGTCAACGGCATGCGCAGCATCCCGCTCGTAATGGTGATCTTGTGGTTCTACTTGCTGGTGCCGGGCTCGTTCTACGCGGCCATACCGTGGCGCTTGGGCGAGAACTACCGCTCCGAGATTTCGGCGGTCATCACTTTCGTGGCGTTTGAGGCCGCTTATTTCAGCGAGATCATGCGGGCTGGCATTCAGTCCATTGCGCGCGGCCAGGTGTTTGCCGGGCAGGCCGTGGGCATGACCTATGGCCAGAACATGAAGCTGATCATCTTGCCACAGGCCTTTCGCAACATGCTGCCGGTACTGCTGACGCAGACGATCATTCTGTTCCAGGACACGTCGTTGGTATATGCCATCGGCGCCTACGACTTACTCAAGGGCTTTGACGCAGCTGGCAAGAATTTTGGTCGCCCCATCGAGTCTTATCTGTTGGCTGCCGTGGTGTATTTCGTCATCTGTTATGGCCTGTCGTATTCGGTCAAGCAGTTGCACAAAAAGATCGCCATCATCCGCTAAGCATATGGCCCCCACGCTTACCACTTCGCGTGCTGCGCTGCCCCCCGAGGGGGCTGTTTCGCCTTGGGGCGGCTGGGCGGCGAAACTGGCCCCCACGCTTGCCGCTTTGTGTGCGGCGGCAACTGAATTGAATTGATCTGGAGAATGCAAGATGATTGAAATGAAGAACGTGTCCAAGTGGTATGGCCCGGTACAGGTGTTGACCGATTGCTCGGTGAGCATCAAGAAGGGCGATGTGGTCGTGGTCTGCGGTCCGTCGGGCTCGGGTAAATCCACACTGATCAAAACCGTCAACGCGCTGGAGCCCATCCAACAGGGAATCATCACCGTAGACGGTACCCAGGTGAACGCGCCTGGCACTGATCTGCCCAAGCTGCGCTCCAAAGTCGGTATGGTGTTCCAGCATTTTGAGCTGTTTCCCCACCTCAGCGTGACCGAGAACCTGACCATTGCCCAAATCAAGGTGCTGGGCCGTAGCGCCGACGAAGCCAAGGTGCGCGGATTAAAGATGTTGGACCGCGTGGGCTTGATGGCCCACAAGGACAAATACCCTGGTCAATTGTCGGGCGGCCAGCAGCAGCGTGTGGCCATTGCCCGTGCGCTGTCCATGGACCCCATCGTGATGTTGTTTGACGAACCCACATCGGCGCTGGACCCCGAGATGGTGGGCGAAGTACTGGACGTGATGGTGGGCCTCGCCAAAGAAGGCATGACCATGATGGTCGTCACCCACGAAATGGGTTTCGCACGCAAGGTTGCCAGTCGCGTTATCTTCATTGACGTGGGTGGTCATATTCTGGAAGACTGCGGCAAGGACGAATTTTTCAACCACCCTGAAAACCGACAACCCCGCACCAAAGACTTCTTAAGCAAAATTTTGCAACACTGAGCAAGCTCTAGCAGGATCACCGGCCATGCCAAGCGCCAACAACCGATCCATCTCCGCCCGTCTGGCCATAGGGTTCGGGGGCATTTTGATCTTGCTCATTGCGGTAGCCGCCGTCGGCCAGTATTCGGCCAAGGCGGTGCAAAAACGCATGCAAGAGATCACGGGGGTGAATGCCACCAAGACCAAACTGGCCAATGCCATGTTGGCCAATGTGAATGCCCTGGGCATCGAAAGCCGCTCTGCGGTGATGCTGGATGCCGTGGACGCTGCCCGATCCAAGGAGCAAAGCAAACGGTTTGCGGAAAGCTTCAAGCGCTACCAGGCGCAGCAGAAAGATCTGTCGGCGCTGGTGCAAGCGGGTGATGTCAATCCGGATGAGCAAAAGCTCTTGCAGGAAATTGTGGATATCAGCCGCAAGACCGGTCCTGAAATGCAAGAAGCGGTCGGCCAGGCGTTGGATGGCGATGCGGTCGCCGCCAACATGACCCTGATGGTGCGCGTGAACCCGGGCGAGCTGGCTTGGAACCAAAAGCTGGCTGGCATGGTGGAACTGCAATACGCGCGCAGCCAGGAAGCCACCCAATTGGCCGAACAGACCCAATCCCAGGCCCTGTTCACTGGCAGCGCGCTGGTGGCCGTAGCGCTGGCTTTGGGCGCCTTCATCGCCTGGCGCATTACGCTGAGCATCACTGCGCCCATTGGCCGCGCCGTGGTGGTAGCTGAACGTATTGCCAACGGTGACCTGACGTCCGCCATCGAAGTGCGCATCAACGACGAGACCGGTCGCCTGCTGGAAGCCATTGCCACCATGCAGGACAAGCTGCGCCAGTTGGTGGGCAACATCAGCGTGACGGCCAACAACATTGAATCCAGCAGCGCCGAAGTGGCCAGCGCCACGCTGGACCTGAGCCAGCGCACTGAAGTGGCCTCGCACAACCTGCAATCCGCCGCCGGCAATTTGGAGAATTTGAACACCACGGTAGAGCACAGTGCCGAATCGGCCCGCAATGCGAACCGCCTGGCCACCGCCGCGTCAGAGACGGCTACCCGCAGTGGTGAAGTGGTCAACAAGGTGGTGCAGCGCATGGACGACATCAACGCCAGCTCACGCAAGATTGCAGACATCATCAGCGTCATCGACGGCATTGCTTTCCAGACCAACATCCTGGCGCTGAACGCCGCTGTTGAAGCAGCCCGCGCAGGTGAACAAGGACGCGGCTTTGCCGTGGTGGCCAGCGAGGTGCGCAACCTTGCCGGGCGGGCAGCGGCGTCGGCCAAAGAAATCAAAACCCTCATTGGCAACAGCACCGAACAAGTGGAGGCTGGCACTGCCTTGGTAGCGCAGGCCGGCCACATCATCCAGGACATGGTGCAGTCGGTCAAAGATGTATCGGCCATCGTCGGTGAAATTGCAGTGGCCACCGGCGAGCAAAGCGGACGTATCGGCTCCATCTCGCACGCGGTCACGCAACTGGACGACACGCTGCAGCAAAACGCTGCCATGGTGGAAGAAAGCGCCGCAGCGTCTGAGAACCTCAAGGAACAGGCACGCAACCTGACGCATATCGTCAGCACCTTCAGGCTCAGCCGCACGGCGCCTGAGCATACAAGCACATCGGTTGCGGGCAATACAGTGCCACCCATTGAAGGAAGACCGCTGTCGGCCACACGGCGCCTTCTGCACAACCGGTAATCCTTCAAACACGGCACGTTGCTGCACCGGGGGGGCGCCCATCCCGTGCATGCATATGCACATACCCAATGTGCCCATTGCGCGAGCGTAAACTGCTTTTGTTTTTTAAGTCATTGACTGGAGTACTTGCAGATGAAATTGAATACCGTAAAAACCATCGCAGCAGTTGTTGCATCCCTGGGCTTGGTATGGGCCGCACCGGCACATGCCGGCAAGACGCTGGACGGCATCAAGGCCCGCGGGCAAGTGATCTGTGGCGTACACACGGGCCTGGCCGGTTTCTCTGCTGCGGACTCCAGCGGCAAGTGGAATGGACTGGACTCCGATGTTTGCCGCGCCATTGCTGCTGCCGTGTTGGGCGATGGCGAAAAAGTGAAGTACGTGCCGCTGCCCGCGCAAGCCCGCTTCACCGCGCTGCAATCCGGCGAGGTTGACGTCCTGTCGCGTAACACTACGTTCACGCTGACCCGTGACGCGTCCTTGGGGCTGAGCCAGACTGCTGTCACCTACTACGATGGCCAGGGCTTCATGGTGCCTGTCAAGAGCAAGATCAAGAGCCCCAAACAGCTCAAAGGACAGACCGTATGCGTGCAGTCCGGCACCACCACTGAGAAGAACCTGACCGATTATTCCAAAGCCAATGGCCTGAACGTCAAACCCGTGGTGTTTGAAAAACTGGAAGCAGTGGAGGGTGCATACTTCTCCGGCCGTTGCATTGCCTACACCACCGACGCGTCGGGGCTGGCATCGGTACGCAACAAGTCCGCCAAGAACCCGGCCGACCACATCATCCTGCCGGAAATCATCTCCAAAGAACCCCTTGGCCCCCTGGTGCGCCGTGGTGACGACGAGTGGTTTGCGATTGTCAAATGGGTTATCTACGGCCTGATAGAAGCCGAGGAATATGGCGTGACCCAGGCCAATGTGGACGCCATGAAAACCAGCCCGGACCCGGTTGTTGGCCGCATCCTGGGCACGACCGAAGACACCGGCAAGCTGCTGGGCCTGGACAAGGAATGGCTGGCCCGCGCCATCAAGACCACCGGCAACTACGGCGAAATTTTTGAGCGCAACGTAGGCCCTAAGTCGGCGCTGCAATTGCCGCGCGGACTCAACAACCTGTGGAACAAGGGCGGCATCATGTACGCCTACCCCGTCCGCTAGACCGTGAGCGTGCAAGCCCCGCCCAAGAAGAAGCGCTTGAGCTGGCGCAGCCAGGCCTTTCGGGGCCTGGTGTACCAAATCCTCGCAGTCTCGGTGATAGGCCTGACCATCTGGTTTCTGGCCCACAAAACCGCAACCAATATGCGGATTCGGGGCATACAAAGCGGCTTTGATTTCCTGACCAGCGCCGCCGGTTTCGATATCGGCGAAAGCCTTTACCCTTTTGATTCGGGCGAGCCCTACTGGCGGGCCTTCCTGATCGGCCTGACCAATACGCTGCGGGTAGCGGTGCTGGGCATCATCCTTACCACCGTACTGGGCACCGCCATCGGTGTGGGGCGCTTTTCGCGCAACGCGCTGGTGCGCGGTATTTGCAGCACCTATATCGAGCTGTTTCGCAATATCCCCATCCTGCTGCAATTGCTGATGTGGTACTTGCTGTTCACCGAACTGTTGCCCGCCTCTACCGAGCCCATCGTGGTCGGACCTTTTTACCTGAGCAAGGGCGGGCTGAACTTCCCGATTCCTATCTGGGCAACCGGCCATGCCTGGGCGGCCTGGGGTTTGCTGGCCGGGCTGTGTCTGGCATGGTGGCAACGCCAGCGTGCGATACACGCCTTTGAGCGCACCGGCCAACCCACCAGCATGTTCTGGAAGCCCTTGGCCATCGTTATTGCGGCGGGGATCGTCGGCTGGTTGCTAGGTGGTGCGCCTGTGACGTTTGACAGCCCCAAGCAAGGCGAATTCGCGATTGAGAACGGCGGCGCGTTGACGCCGGAATTTTTGTCGGTGCTGTTGGGCCTGACGGTCTACACCGCCGCCTTTGTGGCCGAGGTGGTGCGGGGCGGCATACAGTCCGTGCCCACCGGCCAGGGTGAGGCAGCCAGCGCCCTGGGGCTGAGCCCCATGCAGGAGATGCGCCTGGTAAAACTGCCACAGGCGCTGCGGGTCATCATTCCGCCGATGACCAACCAGTACCTGAACCTGACCAAGAATTCATCGCTGGCCGTGGCCATCGGCTACCCCGACGTGGTGTCCATCGCCAACACCGCCATCAACCAGACGGGCCGCGCCGTCGAGTGCATATCGGTCATCATGCTGGTTTACCTGACGACGTCGCTGGCAACCTCGCTGTTGATGAACTGGTACAACGCCCGTGCAGCCATCAAGGAACGTTGACACCAACACCATGGCAGCCCAAACCTTTCAACCCATCCCTGCACGGCCAGCGCCCGTCAACAACGACGGGCTGCTGCCGTGGGTGCGCAAGAACCTGTTCGGCAGCTTGCCTACGTCGGCAGGGACGCTCGTCATTGGCGCCTTGCTATTGTGGATCGTGCCGCAGATCGTCAGTTGGGTGTTGTTCCGCGCGGTATGGGTGCCCCATGCCGACGCCTGCCGTGTCGACGGCGCAGGCGCCTGCTGGGGTGTGATCGCCGAGAAGTACCGTCTTATCCTGTTCGGCCGCTACCCGTTTGAAGAGCAGTGGCGCCCGCTGGTGGCCACGCTGCTGATGGTTGCGCTGCTGGTGGCCAGTTGCACACGTGCTTTCTGGAGGCCCTGGCTTGCGGTGCTGTGGATTGCCGTGTTGGCCACTTTTTTTACCATCATGTTTGGTGGTGTGCTCGGCCTGAGCCGGGTCGAGACCGACCGTTGGGGTGGCTTGCCGCTGACCATTTTGCTGGCCTCGTTGTCGGTGTCGATGGCCTTCCCTATCGCCCTGCTGGTGGCACTGGGGCGCAACTCCACGCTGCCCGCCATTCGCAGCGCCTGCACTATTTATGTGGAGCTGATACGGGGCGTGCCGTTGATTTCGGTGCTGTTCATGGCATCGTTCATGTTCCCGCTGTTCATGCCGCAAGGCTTCACCATTGATGTGCTGATCCGCGTGCTGGTGGGTATCACGCTGTTTGCAGCGGCCTACATGGCCGAGGTCATACGCGGCGGGTTGCAGGCCATACCCAAAGGCCAGGTAGAAGCCGCAGCCACGCTGGGGCTGAGCTACTGGCAAACCCAGCGCAAGATCGTGTTGCCCCAGGCGTTGGCCATGGTGGTGCCGGGCATAGTGAACGGCTTTATCTCCACGTTCAAGGACACATCGCTCGTCACCATCGTCAGCCTGTACGAGCTGACCGGATCCATGGGCCTGGCACTGAACTCGGATGCCGACTGGCGCCCCTTCAAGATCGAAGGTTATTTGTTCATCGCCTCGATCTACTTCATCTTCTGCTTCTCAATGTCGCGCTACAGCCGCTGGGTCGAAAAACAGGTCAACCGGTCCAAGCTGCGCTAACTGCCCTCCTCCATCCATGTCTGAACCCATCATCACATTCGACAAAGTCAACAAGTGGTACGGCAACAATTTCCATGTGTTGCGGGACATCGATTTGTCCGTCGCCAAGGGTGAACGCATCGTGGTCTGTGGCCCATCGGGCTCCGGCAAGTCCACGCTGATACGCTGCATCAACCGCCTCGAAGAACACCAGCAAGGCCATCTGACAGTCGATGGTGTGGAGCTGACGGATGACGTCAAGGTGATTGACGATGTGCGCAAGAAGGTTGGGATGGTGTTCCAGCAGTTCAATCTGTTCCCGCACCTGACGGTGCTGGAAAATTTGACGCTGTCGCCGATGTGGGTCGGCAAGATGCCGAAGAAAGAGGCCGAAGAGAAGGCGATGGAGCAGTTGCAGCGCGTGCGCATCGCCGAACAGGCACACAAGTACCCACTGCAACTCTCAGGTGGTCAGCAGCAGCGCGTGGCCATTGCGCGGGCGCTGTGTCTAACACCCAAGATCATGCTATTCGACGAGCCTACCAGCGCGCTGGACCCCGAGATGATCAAGGAAGTGCTGGACGTGATGATTGAGATGGCCAGCCATGGCATCACGATGATTTGTGTGACGCACGAAATGGGTTTCGCCAAGGCCGTGGCCGACCGCGTGATCTTCATGGACCAGGGGCAGATCGTGGAGCAGAACAACCCGCACGATTTCTTCAACAATCCACAGAGTGAGCGGAGCCGGGACTTCTTGTCGAAGATTCTCGGCCACTAACGTAGCTAGGGGGCCGTAGCCCCCGCCGGTCGCTTTGCAAACTAGACCTAGATCACACACCGACCAGCTTCTTGAACGATGGCAACACGGCGTCGCCCTTGAAGGGTTTCACGATCCAGCCCTTGATGCCCGCGGCCTTGCCACGCTCCTTCATTACCGGTGAATTCTCGGTCGTAAGCATGACAATGCTCA
>NZ_JANXUQ010000055.1 GCF_025356155.1 Rhodoferax sp.
CGAGGTTTGGGAGACCCAGAACCAGACTTGGCTTGAAGTGCTTCGAATGATCAATGACGATGAGTTCGAGCGTGATCCAGGTCAATTTTTAGATTGGGTCAAATTCCGCTCACACTTGTCGCGTGGGGTGACGTTGGGCACCATGCTGACCGACGAGGCGCTGTATTTCATGCGCCTAGGCACGTTTTTGGAGCGGGCTGACAATACATCCCTGACGCCGGGCCACATCGTCAGCCAACATGGCCACCGTGATCTGGCGTACCCGCATGGGGGTCAAACCGTAGACGCGTGCCAGCTCGTCGTAGTTGCGGCCATTGAAGCGCTCAAACATTTCGCGATCCCGAAGGCTGGCCCGGTAGCGTACCCCCTTGTTCAGATAGAAATTCATGCCCCCAATCTCTGCGCTCAGGCGCTCGGTCTGGCGTAGGGCCAGCAGGGCCAGTGCGGTCAACCGCGCCGCACCCATTGGAATCTCTGCAATCTCTTCATCTTCGACCAACTGCACAAACAGCCACTCGGCCACCATACGCAGGTTCTCAGGGTACGCCGGATCTAGGAGCGCATGCAGCGGGGCCAGTTGGGTAATCTCATCCATGGGTAGGTTCCTCTCTTGTTGCCACTGTGGGCACGTTCACGCGCTGGCACCAGCGTTTGAGCGCTTCAATCACGCTGTTGACCTGGTGGCCGTTCAGAAACCGCCAGTGGTCCACGTGGGTCTGGCGCTTGACATAGGCGGTCAACGCAGCGTCGGTATCGACGCGCACGTGGCCAGCTGCCGCCAAGGCGGCCCACAGCGCCCGCGCTTTGAACCAACGCTCATCCTGGTCACCGCCCACGAAACGTTGCGCCGATCTGGCCTTTGGCGCGTAGGCGGGCTGCTCGCCCCGGGCCTTGGCCGCATCGGCCTGCAGCTCTGCCAGGCGGGCCAGCAAGCGCTTTTGCTGCTGCACCGTCATGTCGGCCGCGCTGGCCTTGCCTGTGACCGACTGCTTTACGGCGCACGCGTCGTCTTTGCTGATCCCGAGTGCCTTGAAGGCGATGTGGATTGCGGCCAGGTGGTTCTTTGGGGCGGAAGGCTTGCTCATGCATCGACCCAGCCGTGCTTGGCGGTCCAGTGCAGCAGAGGCGTCTGCAGACCATCCGCCATGACCACGCGCAACGAGGTGCGCCTGGACAAGTCGGCAATCAGTACCAGGTTGGCAGCGGCCACCTGCAGCTCTTCAACGTCGACCTGGTCAATGTCGAAAGCCAGCACTTCGCGCCAGGCGCCCTTGGCATTGAGCTGCAGCTTGCAAGGGCGGCTCACGCGCGGCCTCCCTTTGATGTCAGCAGCGCCTGCTCGGGCATGCCACCCACACCACGGTTGAGCTGGGCTGATTGGGCTGCGTCCATACCGGCCATCGCATGCCCAAAGGCGACTTTGCGCAGCGCCGTCGAATCGCGCGGGGGGGTGGTTGTCAAGTCTGGGTGCTTTGCTTGCATGTAGGCCAAGAGCAGCGGCGCATCCCGCTCGCCAGTTGCAAAGCGCTCCACGAGCTGGCGCACGCCAGACACCCAACCTCGGGCAAACTCATCGCCGCGCGAAGTCTTGGTAAGTGGCTTGCACGCCTTGGGCTGTTTGCGGATGTGTGCCAGGCGTGCCGCAGCGCACTGGCGCGCCAGGACGTCGTAGACATATGCTGCAACGGTAGGAGCTGCGTCAAGACCAACAAACACATACTCACGTTTGTGAGCCCAGGACCCGGCATGCGTCAGATATTCCCCTCTGGCCGAAAACTGTTCACAGCCAAAGGCGTCCGCAATCAGGTTTGCCAGGCGGACTTCCCACACGTTGAGCGCGGGCGACCGCGCTCTCACCCGGGCTTCATTGACATCAGCCATCGACATGTCGTGATCAGACACCTTGTATTCGGCCATCAGCTTCTGCGCCTGGCGCATTGCGTTGGCCGCTTCGTGCGGATTAGTGCTCTTGCCCAGCGCCAAGCACTTTCTGATCTTGGAGAGGGCTTGGTCGCGCGTCACAACGCCACCCCGATCTGAATGGCGCTCATCTCGGCCCAGAGTTGGGTAGTGGCGGCGACCCAGCACTGCTGTGTGCCGGTGTCGAGTTCAGGCCAGGTAGGAGCGTGCCCCGCCAGACCTTCTTCATCGACTTCCCGGGCCATCTTGCAATAGGCCTCGTAAGCGCTCTGGGAAAGCTGCGCGACGGTCTTTGGCGCGCTCATGCTGCCGCCACGTCCAGGTTGATGGGGATGTAGTCGCCCGTGGCATCGTCGCGCTCGTAGAAGCGTATGTAAGGCTTGGTGCTGGCAACGCGCATGCTGTCGCCAATGGCCTGCATAGCCAGCAGCCACTTTTCGTCGCTGATCTCCAAGCGGCGCAGGCCCAGCACGCGCCCGGTGCTGATCTTGCCAGCGCTATCGACCTGGAAGGCGTCGTTCACCAGCACCTTGATGTTTGCATTGCTGCCTTTGCTCCAGCTCTGGATACATTCGTCAATCAGCGCTTTGGCCGCCTGCAGGCGTTCGTCAAAGACGATGGTGGCCTGCATTTGACGGATGACCTTGTAACGGCCGTCAAAGGTGACCAGTGTCACGTTGCCCTTGTTACCGCCGTGCTTCACGTCATACGCTGCCAGGCTGCGGGTCACAAAGTCATTGACGGTTTGCATTGCGGTGATCTTGAAACCGACGAGGCGCGCGCTTTCCAGCTTGGCCCGCTCACACAGCGCCGCGACCGTCTTGCTGCGATCCTTGTCGATTTCTTTGATCTTGGCGAGGGGGACCAGGTTGCCGCTGGCGTCTTGCCAGTAGCCTGGCGGAATGGCGGTGGTTGCTTCGTTCATTAAATGCTCCAGGTAGTGATGGGTTAGCAGCGCAGGCCAACGGTGGCCACGCGCTTGTAGTCAAGTGCGCCGGGGCGCAAGGCCTGGCCGGGGTCGGGCACGTGGGCCGGTGCACGCATGCGGTCAAAGCACGGGGCCCGCACTACGGCTGCAGGCTCGGCGGCCTGGTCTGCAACGGGGGGCTCTACCAGGCTGGAATCGGTTGCGCGGGCGGCATCAATACCTTTTACCGTCAGCTCCAACACGCTGGAGGTGTTGGGGCGCCCGGTCACATGGCCACTGACCCGCATGCGGCGCAGCGCCTTATTGATTGACTCACGGGGGCGGCCAATGACGCGCGCAAGCGTGGCGGCTGTGGCAGGCCCAGTGTGCAACAGGTGCCAAAGAATGGACGGGGGTATGTAGCCAATAGCCATCACAACGCTCCTGGGCTAAGGTAGCCCGTTGCAAAGCCGATGGCCGCAACCACGGCCGCCAGGGCAATGACCAAGACCACGATCTCAGCAACCCATCCATCGTCGGTGCCAGGCACAGGACCTTCGATCACACCAGGCGCAAACGGAAAGCGATTCGGACCGGTCGGGCCGGAGCAAGACAAGTGGCATTCCGCCAGGTCTTGCACGACGCCCTGCGGGCATTCGGCAAGGGCTTGGCAAAAGCCCAGTTCATTGCAAGTTGGACCGTTCATGCGTGCCTCCTAACGGCCAGGCGGCCACGGTGGCCCTGAAGGGCTGCGCTGCAGCAATCCCCCGGGATTTGTCCGTGGGACGATTTGGGACGGGTTTTGGCGCGTTCTGGCGCGGGTTTCAGCATGGCAACCTCCTTGCGGATATGCGGTGGGCGTCTGGAAAGTGATCCAAGGCGTAGATGACGGCATCGAAGCCATCCGCGTAAAGACCGTGGTGCTGGCCTGCGCTGCCGTCGGGCATGGTGATCAAGATCAGGTAGGAGCGCATGGTCAGCAGCTCGCAATGACCGCTGCATCAACCTTGTCCCAACCGGCTTTGGCAGCAGCGTTCATGGCGCGGCACACCAGGTTGTTGACCACCAAGGGGAAACACATGCTGCGCATACCCACGCCCTTGCTGCCGCGCGGCTGGTAGTTCAGGCGGGTGCGAATGGCGTCTATGGCGGCGGGTTCCATGACGTCGTCAACCTTCAGGTCGAAGCGTGCGAACTTGTGCTTCAGGTAGCCCTCCAGGTCGGCGTCAAGTGGCTCCAGCTCCACGATCTCGCAGCGCTGCATCACCTCACGCACTTCCGCGTTCTGGCTGCCCAGGCGGTCACGCAGCTCGGGCTGGCCGATCAGCGCCACGCCCACCAGGCGCTGCATACCATCTTTCAGCTCCAGAAACCGCTTGAGGTGCTTGAGTGTTGCCAGTGGCAGGCAGTGGGCTTCCTCAATCAGCAGCAGATGGCGTCGGCCTGCGCGGCGGCTGGCCTTGAGCAGGTCATGCACCTGCTGGAAGCGCGCCTGCGGGCTGCTCTTGACCATCAGCTGCGGGTCCAACGCCCAGGCTATGGCCTCGGCAATGTGGCTGCTCTTGAGCGTTTTGCCCTTTTGGTCGCTGGACTCCATGGCCAGCACATAGGGGCGAATCACCAGCACTTCGTTCTTGTTGGCCTTGATGCGTTCTTCAAGGTCCTCGGCCAGGGTGGACTTGCCCGCGCCGCTTTCGCCCACTACCGCCAGCAGGCTGTGGTTCATGGCGGCATCCATCAGCGCGGCGCGCACATAGCGCACGTTGCCGGTCTGGTAGACATCGTCGGGCGTGGCTACGTCATCGACAAAGGGGCTGCGGGTCAGACCGAAGTGCTGGCGTGCAGCTTGGCTGAGGGCTTCATTTTGCAAGAGCATGGTTTCTTCCTTTACGTTTTCAACTGTGGGGATGGGCGAGGCGTTGGTGGGTAATTCGGTGGTGGCCACGTGCGGCCGATGTCTCATGGCGCGCACCTGCAGGGAGTCGCATAGGGTTTGCACCTGCACCTCGCGCAAACCACGGCCTTGCAGGTAGGTGACGATCTTTTGCTTGACCAGGTCAACATCCAGCAGCGGCCATTCGGCGTGCGCGCACAGGCGGCTGATAGCAGAGCGGCTGACGCCTGTGGACTTAACGATGGAGCTTTGGGTGATGCCGTATTCCTCCAGCAGCGCGGCGGTCTGGCTGCGGGACTTGTCATGCGCCCGGGTCATACAGCACCGCCGTTCACAACACGCAGGCCGGTGCGCACGGTCAGGCGGGCCTGCAGGTCGGCGAGTTGGTCTTCGGGCACACCGTCTGGGAACCAGGAGCGAACCTGTGCGCTCTTCTCGCGGTCCATGGGCGTGCCAGCTTGTGCAAGCCAGGCTGACACCTCAAAGGGGGTAAGGAGGCGCGCTGGCAGCGGCGTGCTGGTGGTGGTGACCTTCGTCGCCAAATCCTCTCCGCGCTTGGCCATGTAGGTGCGCTGTGGGGCTTGTTCAATGACCTTGTAGGGGTCAATGCGGCCGGAGAATGGTGTGGCCCCTGCCGCGCGCTTGGCGGCGGCTTCCTCGTCCGTAGTGGCGTCGTAGGCGAAGCGTTCGACTTCCTTGCGGTTGGTCTCCAGCACCGTGTCCTTGGGGCGACCATAGTCCTCGCCAATGGTGTTGCCGTCTTCGCGGAAGCCGTCTGCATTGCGCTCCACCATCGGAACGCTGTGCAGCACTTCGTGCCCGTCTGCATCCTTCAGCAGCACCTGGGCCGCATTGGCTGCATAAGGGTTGATGGTGATGTCCAGCTTTTCACCAACCATGACGTTGGGCACCGAGCTGACATCGAATTCGCGGTTTTTAAACGTCACGGTCAGGGTGATGCTAATCTTGCGTGATTCAGGGGTGTGGGTCAGCAGCTCAAAGCACAGCTCACGTGGTGGGGCAATTCGGAGCTGCTCCTGGGCAATCGTCATCCACTGGTCAAAGCGTGTCTTGCCGTGGCGGCTATGGATCTTGTTGCCGTTGTACCAACGCGACCAGCGCTGCGCCTGGGCGTTCAGTTCTGCCAGGTCGGCTACCGGAGCCAGGCGCAGGCCGGATTCAAAGCTGCGCTCAATCTGATCCCGGGCTTTTTCTACCTGGCCGGTGGCGCGGGCATTGCCCGGGGCATGGGCGATCAGTTGCACCTGCAGGCGACGGGCGAAGTTGGCGAACAGGCCGCTGGTCATGGCGCTGCCCATGTCCATCATCAGGATGAAGGGGACGCCGTGCATGGGATCGCCTTCGCGCTTCTGGATGGCGGCTATGAAGCTTTCGGCCAGGTTGGTTCCGCTCTCGGCACCCATCACGTAGTTGACGAAGATCGCGCCGCTGTTGTGGTCGGTCACTTCATAGGACCACACCCGGTCCGCCTCAATGCGTTTCAGGTTGGCGGGTTTGTTCTTGTAGAACTTGTCCCGGTCCATCACCTGCAGACCGCTTTCCTTCTGGGTGCGGGCGTTGAGGTAGTACAGCACGCACAGAGACGCGTCGATCTGCCACACGTGGTTGGGGTGCAGGCTCTTCAGCTCGACGGCCGGTGCCGCGCGGTTGAGCTGGTCAGGGTGCAGGCCATAGGAGCGCAGTGCGCGGGCAATGGCCGAATCGCTCAAGCGCTTGCATTCGCCTGTATCGGAGTCGGTTGTGTCGGCACGTATCTCGCCGTTGGCGATCAGCATGTCTACCGCCTGGCCGATGCTCAGCAGGCGCTTGCTTGTCTTGCGGTGACTGGTCATCAGCGCTGCGCTCAGGGCAACTGCGTCTTTGCGGCTCAGGGTGACTTCGCCAGCATCACTGCGCTGTTTGCGTTTGGGTTTCACGGTTACCTTTCCAAGGTGTCTATGCAGAGTGGCAGGGCTCATTCCCAGCTCTGCAGCGGCTGTGGCGCATAGAGCCTGTTTGGTGCCGCGCGGGGCGCAGGCCAATGCCTGCACCAGTTGGACCAGGCGCTGGACGGTTGCGGGATTGAGGGCCATGGGCGGACGTTCGGCTTATCAGTGGGCCTAGGCTTTGCCAGACCATTGAGCTGTGTCTGCAGCAAGCTGCTGGTCGGCTGCGCTGCTCACATCGGGCAGGTTGAATTCCTCGCGCAGTGCATTGAGGTCCGCTTGAATCTGACCCACCAGTCCAGCCATGAAAATGCTGCGGTTCGGATTGATGCTGTCGCCACCGTGCGGGTCGTAGTGGTCGTTCAGCGCAAGAAGCGCCATGCGAAGTTCACCTCGAACCGCGCCCGCTGCGTCATTCATGATGTCTGTGGCTTCTGCCTGGAGCTTCTTCAGAACGTCGTCTGGCGTGGCCTTCTTGATGGCTCTGCTCAGCTTGTCGAGCTTGGCGTTCTTGTCGGCAATCAGTTTGTCGCTGGCTTCCTTGTCGGCGCGGGCGTCGCGAAGACTGGCGCGCAGTTCCCGCACACCCATGCTGGCAATGTCGTCGGCAACCAAACCGCGAACGGTGCCGCCTTCTTCCAGCTCGGCAATTTCGTCGTCGTCCAAGACCAGCAACTCAATCAGTTTGCTCTGGCTCTGCGCCGCCTTCAAAAGGGCCGACGTCGGCCCTTTTGAAAACTTGGTTGCAACACCCATGAAGCGCTTCGCCGCCCCATATTCGATGCCCAGCAGTTCCAAGCGTGGTTTGAACTCGCCGTGCAGACTTGCCTCCTTGAGTAACACAAGGCGCTTGCCCAGCTCCATGCAGGCTTCAGCGGTACGCTGCTGGTAGAAGCGGATGCCGTCCTCCAATGCGCCCACCGACAGTGCGCCGTCATAGCCAAGCTGGGTCGCCAATGCGACCACGTTCTCGGCTGCAGCGGTCTGGATGGTTGCCAGTTGGTTGGCTGCGGCAAAGTCTTGAGCGATGAGGACAGCGTCAACTGGCGTTGTCTTGGACTTGGGTGCGGGGGTTGCGGTTTTGGCCATGGGTTCCTTGTGGTTGGGTTGAATCGAATCGGGTGTTAGACGGGCACGGCGTAGCGGGCGCTGACCTCGTCCAGGCGACGGCGAGCGGCGGCAAGGTTGGTTGTGACGGTGGTGCTGATGCGCACGAAGGCCACGCCCAGCCGCCAGCGGTTGGTCCCCTCCACCTGCTCAATGAAGCCGGTGGGGGCCAGTGCAGGCAGGTTGACGCTTACCCAGCTGGGCGATACGTCCAGGCCCTTGGCAATCTCACCAGGTGCCAGGCCGAGCAGCTCGTGGCCCGCCAGCAGGCGGAACAGGTCGCAGGTCTTGCGGATGGGCTCGGCCAGCTTGTATTGGGTGTCTGTGGTAGCCATGCTTAGAACTCCAGTTCGGGGTTGGCAAATTGGCCGACGTTGGCGTGGTGCCAGGCCACCTGCTGCAGGTGCCTTGTCAGCGCGGCCAGGGTCTCGCTGGCATCGGCCTTGTGCGGTGCGTTGTAGTAGTCGGCCAGCATCTGCAGGGCCGCACCAAACCCGGTGTTCAGCTCCACCAGGTCTCCCTGTGTTACAGACCGCCCGCTAGGGATGCTGATGACGACCTTGCCCGCGCTTGCTGCTGCCCACTCGCTAGCGAAATGGCAGCCGCATGCATGCTCATAGGCGGGCAGAAGGATGAACGGCAGCCTGCCAGTTGACAGCCACTTGTATAAGCTGTCATGCGTCACGCCCATTAGGTCCGCAATGCGCTCAATAGAGAGGTTCTTTTTCTCCTGTGCATATTCCTTGCACAGGCGCAATGCATCAATGGCGCTGTTGGGCCGTACCAGTTTCCAATTGCGGCGGCTCATTGGAAACACTCCCTCAACTGGGCTTCCAAACAAATTCCGGGTTTCGCCATGGGGAAATGGCTTTTGCGGTGGCAAAGTTGGGCCTTCATTCCTCAACCTTTGGAGACATCAATGAGTGACCGTGAACCAATCCTGGTGCTGGTGCAGCAACTGGCAGATGAGGTGCAGCGCCTTCAGATGGCTCAGACAGTGCAGCGCGCTGCGTTTGTAGTACTGGCGCGTCACCTAGCTGCGCAAGGTCTGGCAAGGCCTGACACGTTGGCAAAGGACCTTCGGATGATGGGCGAGGCACAGCCAGAAGCAGAGTGGCGATCTGGTCTTGAAGAGCTTGCAGCCGCGCTTGAACTGGTGCTTGCGCCGCCATCAAAAGATCGGACACGATCTGTGCGTCAGCCTCAGTGAGGGATGGACCTGATTGCACCCAGGCACCACCAATCACCTCAGAATCCGAACTAAAACCATGCTCCACTCTTGCGCCAGGCCCAATACCCTGAAGGATGTTGCCCAGCCACAGCGTCATTTGCTCAGTCATCCGGTCGGCTATCCAGCCCGCTTCAATGACGATCTCGCCATAACTGGTGTTGATGATGAAGCCCCGCGCCATGTCAGGCACCTGCTTGGCCAGGGCATAGCTGATGGTCTGGTGGTCGTTCATGCCGCAGCTCCGGCCAGGCTGGCGGCACCTCGGGCACCTGGCGACACGCGTCCGGGTCGGGTGGTTATCACACCTGCCTTGATGCCCAACTTGACAGCAATGTTGTGGCTCATGCCACGGTGGCACTTCTTGCGCCCGGCCAGAATCTCGTACACCAGGCTCTGGTTGCATCCGTTCTCACGGCACCACTGGCTGACCGAAATGCCTTGGAATTGGAGCCAAGCCTTGGCCTCGGCGGGTGTGCGTATTTTTTTCATACTAAGATGTGTAATTAGGTGTAACAAAACCAGGGGGATATATGGAATCAGTGAGCGACAAGCGGCTTGGCCGCGCTGTGGAGTTGGCTGCCGCGTTCGTTGCCAACGGCGACATCAGGCTGCAGAGCAGCACCCGTGTCGAGAGCCAAGGCGTGGTCATGCTGGGCGAGTTGATCGAGACCCTGTACGCCAAGCTCGGTGAGGTGGAGCAGAAAGTCCTGCTCTAAAACCTTTGGCACGTAGAACTGCATCCCGCCCAGGCGCGTGCCGACGGTTTCAGCCGCTCCTGCACCTGCAACTTCAGCCACAGTGAGAAGCAAGGTTTGCCATGGATGCAAGGGCTGAATTTGAGTGGTCATTTTTTTGGCCTCCGATAGTGCGGTTAGGTTTGTTTAATTTCGCCTTGGTGTGAATTATGTATAGTTTTTTGTGCATTTGCAATGCAATTTGAATACTTTTTTATGCAAACATGTGAACGCATCAAATCCGAGCGAAAGCGTCTTGGTTACAGCCAGACTGAATTTGCCGATATTGCGCATGCGACCAGGGGTACCGTTTCCAATTGGGAGAGCGGCGTTGGTAGCCCTGACGTTGTGGCTCTAGGTGCACTGGCCAATGTCGGCCTAGATGTGCTTTATGTCGTCACAGGCGACCGCAGTTTTGAGCCGCCCAAGAAGCTCACATCCGAAGAAGAAACGATGCTGGAGTACTTCAGCCAGGCAGACAAGGAAGCGCGCAAGGCTGCACTTCGGGCGCTGCTGGTGGCCGCCTCATCTGTAGCCGGGCGCGCAGCCAAAGAAGCTGCGCCACCAGGCTCTCGAATACAAACCATCAGTGCCCCTGTATCAGGGGTTGTCGCAGGTGGCAGGGTGGTCATAAAAAACAACAAATAGCACCACCACCAAGGGAGTAAAAAATCAAAACGCAAACGGTCATTCAAACCATCAACGCCCCAGTCAGCGGCACCGTGGCGGCAGGCGACGTTACCTTTAGAAACACGGTCAACGGGCAGACGGCGCACACCATTCACAACTACGGCCCAGTTTTTCTGGTACGCGGTACACCATTGATTCCCCCATGGGGAAAGCACGAAAGGCGTGCCAGGTCACGCCCTCCCACAGAGATCGACCAGCGCAGCCTATTGCAGATGATGGAGCGCCTCACGGATCACTCCCAGGTTTTGGAATTCATGGAGCGTGAGTACGGCACGCGCACGGTCTTGGAGCTGGAGTCAAACCAATTACATCAACTGCGCTGGTATGTTGAAGTGCTGCTTCGAAGGAGTTAAGGCATGAAAAAATCTATCTCACCAAATCTGATTTCCGTTGGAGCAGCCATGCTGGCGGTGCTCTGCGTGCCTGCATGGGCTATCAACAAATGCACCTTGGCTGATGGCAAAGTGGTGTTCCAAGATGCCTCTTGCAACAACAGCAGCACAACCGAGATACTTAACGTGCGGCCTGCCTCTGGTCGTACAGCATCGCCGCCCCCAACGGTTGCGGCCGATGGCGACGGCGCAACTATTCCCAAGGTGCAAACTGAAGCACAGCGGATAGAAGCCCGCGTTAAAGAGCTACAACGCGATCGCAACAAGCAAAACTACGAACTGGTAGTCGTGCCCGGAGCCTACGGCGCCATTGCCAAGCAAAGGAAGCAATGCGACGCTGATCTGGCGGCACTGCAAGAGAAAAAAGGCCTGGCAAAAAACAACCTGGCCGGCGCGACGTGGGAGGGCTCTATCTCATCTGAAATGAATGCCGTGTCGCTCCGTTGTGACACCAAGGCGCGTGAACTCAAAGAAGAACTCGATGTGGCTAAAAGAGAGTGCAAGGAACTAGGCGGCTGCAAATAGAGCTTAAGCATGAATACAAAGAAATCCTCTCCCAATTCAAACTCCTCGCCTGCGCCAGCAAAAAAATCTGTCGCCGCCCGCAGTATTCGTACAACCGATGGCAAGAAAATATTTCCTGCTAATGAGGGGAGGGAAACCAGCATCACTACCTACTTCACTCCACCGCCTGCACCACGATCGCCACCGAAGTCCCAAAAATAACCAATCCCATTCAAAACCACTGAAAGAGAATATGAGCGACAACAAAAAATCACCCACACCTGCTCCGCAGCAACCGCCACAGCCCCCATCTCAAGGAGAGTTGGCGAAGTCACACAGCTATGGTGAACGCGATAACGGGATCGTCAATTTCAATCCAGCACCGCCAGCGCCACCCCCACCTGCGAAGCAAGGTAAATAGCTGGGTTCCTTGCGACCAAAACCACCGCATAGGACAATGCGCGCATGAATTCTGAAACTCAAACGGTGACTGCTGGATCCGATGACCAATGGCATTGGATTTGGGAGAAGCGTTGCGCTGCGCTTCATCTGGCCTACGTGACCTATCGTTACCATCGCCGACGTCAGCGTTTTTTTGACCTATTGGACAAGGGGACCAAGTCTGCAACAGTTCTGCTAGGTGCCTCACTATTGGGACAGTCCATAAAGGACCACTTGCCATTGGTGGCATCTGCGATTTCGGGGCTTGGCCTCTTTGCTCTGGTCTTCGGATACAGCGACCGCAAACAGGCGCACAAAGAATTGGCTGAAATGGCGATCAAACTTGCTGGCGACATTGAACGCACAGTGGTTGGCGAGATTACCGAGACGGCAGTTGGCAGGTGGGCTTTGGAGCAATCAGCTATCAATGCAAAGGAACCCCCGCCACTCAAAACGTTGGTGATCATTTGTGAACATGAACAGGCACTTTCGGTCGGTCAGAAGGACCACGTTCCACAACCAAATTGGATGCGCCGTTTCGTCGCAGATTTCTTCTAGTCGCTGGCACTTTATTCAATAGTTGGTGATCAGCAACTCCCCCACCGCCTGATTTTTGTTCGCACCGACCGAGTATCGGGTTTTCACCTTCTCAAGGTTGAAGTTGCCAAACACCTCGCGCACGCCCGGGGTGTCGTTCAGGCTCAGAATGAACTTGCCTTTTATCTTTGCCAGCATTGCGGCCAGCGTTGTAAAGTCGGCGCGACTGAACAGGTCTTTACCGTAGTCGTTCTCGCAACCCCAGTATGGCGGGTCCACGTAGAAGAGCGTGCTAGGCTTGTCGAAGCGGCCAATGATGTCCTGGTATGGCTTGCTCTCAACAAACACCCTGGAGAGTCGCAAATGGGCCTCGCTCAAGTCTTCTTCCAAGCGCAGCAGGTTCAGCCTTGATGGCTGCGACGCAGCTATGCCAAAAGTGGGCGAACGCACTTTGGCACCAAATGCACTCTTGCTCAAGTAGTAGAAGCGCGCTGATCGTTGTATATCGGTCAGCGTGTCGGCCGGGGTCGCCATGAAGCGGTCGAACTCGTCGCGGGCGACCAACATCCAGCGGAACTGCTCCACCAGTGCGGGCAAGTGATGTTTGACACAACGGTAAAGAGTGACTAGCTCGCCATTAATGTCGTTGATGATTTCCACCTTGCTCTCGGGCTTCTTGAAGAGCACCCAGGCCGCGCCTGCAAACACCTCGCAATAGGCGGTGTGCGCAGGCATGCGGTCAATGATCTGGTCAGCCAGGCGGCTTTTGCCTCCCAACCAGGCGAGCGGGCTCTTGCGTTGCGTTGTCGTCATCCATCAGTCCTAAGGTTGATGGCGCTCGACGGCGCGCAAGTGGGGGGCTCTTGTCCATGGGGACGGCCCTCAGATCGTTGAGCACCCCACAGCGGGAGCACTTGATTTGAAGTCGCACAAACTCAGCCATGGCCAGCTTGCGCTGGCACTGGCCGCATCGAATCTCTTGCATGTCGGCATCCCCGATAATGCCCTGGCCTGTACAGGTGGCAGGGTCTTCGGTCAATGTCGTGCGCGATCACGGCGGAGGCGGGTGACCAAGGTGTTAGCGCACCTCGGGCATTCGCCCTGTCTTTTTTTTTTGGCTATTCAGCCGCTGATCTGGATCTGCTCATCCACCTTCTGAATGATCCGCTCCAGTGCATCTGCCGTCTTCCGCTGCATCACAAAAGCCACCACAGGCGTGTCTGGATTCTTGGCGTTTTCGATCTGGTGGGGTGTCCACTCACAAAAGTTACCGAATTCTGGTCGAGGCTGACCTGGCTGCACCAGTTGCACAGATGTGACACCAAATTGCAAGCCATTGGCATCAAACACCGCCAGGTTGACCATGGTGTCCGAATGCACATGCGAAATGATGGCCGCACGCGCAACGATGGCAGTCTGCGCGGTTGCTGGAGCTGCATAGAACAAGATTGGGCGACCGAGGGATGGGTTCATGAGTTGCTTCCGGAAACAGTGTGTTGATATCGATAGAAGACATTCAGTGTCTGCATTTGCCAGCAGCATCAATAACTAAAGCGCTTTAGTTATTGGCATTCGCGCGCGCGCGGCAAAGTTGCGGGTATGTCCAATACAACCCGCTCACTCATTGCATCGCTGGTGCTATCTGCTGCCGGGCTCGTCGGGCTTGCAGTCAACGAGGGCTATACCGATACCGCCATACCAGATCCGGTCAAAGGCACCGCTGTTCCCACCATTGGCTTCGGTACGACTGGTGGCGTCAAGATGGGCGATACCACCACGCCTGTCAAAGCGCTGCAGCGCAAACTGTCTGACGTCCAAGCATTCGAAGGCGCGCTCAAACGGTGTGTGACCGCACCGCTGCATCAGTACGAATACGACGCCTTCATTGATCTGGAATACAACATTGGTGAGACCGCCTTCTGCAGCTCGACGCTGGTGAAGAAGCTCAACACCCTGGACTATGCAGGCGCGTGCGATGCAATCCTGCAATGGAAGATGGTCGGGCATGTCGATTGCTCCGCGCCAGGCAACAAGACTTGCTCTGGCCTGTGGGCGCGGAGACAGCGCATGCGCAAGAAGTGCATGGGCGAGGTGGTGTCGTGAGCAGCTCCATCCTGCAGATGCCCAGCCTATATCTGGCGGGCGCCGCCCTTGTTGCGGCGACCAGCATCGGCTGGACGGTGGGCCGCGCGCCGCTGCTCACACAACTGGCCCAGCAGGAAACCACCTACGCCCGCGAAAAGCTGCGCACTTTCGAGCGCACCGCCGAGGTCCTGCAGGACGCCAACGACCGTGGCGACCAGCTCGTAACAGTACTGGAATTGCGCCAGGCCGACATCAACCAACTCGCAAGGGAAAAACGCGATGCGATCACGAAAGTTACTACTGGCCGGACTTGTCTCAATGAGTCTGCTCTGCGCTTGCTCAGCAGCGCCCCCGGCCTCTCCGTCCGTGGTCTCGCCCCGGCCGTCAGCAGCCCTTCTGCAGCGGGTGCAGCCCCTGCCACCGATTCCATCATCACCACCGACACCGATATCGCCACCTGGGCCATTGACGCTGGTGCCCAGTACGAAGTCTGCCGCACCAGGCTTGACGCCTTGATTGACTGGCATCTGAAGCCAACACCGCCCGCCACTCAACTGCCCACGCCCCAATGACTATTCAGCTCACACTGATCAACCTCATCTTTCTCCTGGCCACGTTGATCGGTGGATTCTGGGCCTTGGTCAAAGTCATCATTTCCCAGTACGAGAAGTCGCTCGACACGCGCTTTGAGGCGCTGTCCGGGACCATCGCAAAAGACCAGGAGATCACCCGGCAGCTGGAGCGCGACTTTCTGACCATGAAGGCTGAATTGCCCCTGCACTACGTGCGCCGTGAGGACTACATACGCGGCCAAAGCGTGTTGGAAGCCAAGCTCGACGGGCTGGCACTCAAGCTAGACATCGCGCAACTGCGGTCTGTCCAGTCTGGCAAGTCGCACCCCTAATTAACTGGAGCATTTACTTATGTCCCACCAACTCGACATGGCCCGTGTGCGTCGCGAGGCGCTGCGCTGGCTCATCTTGCTGACCTTGAACAATGCCCGCCCCATTGGAGCATTTGAGGGCCTCGTGCTTTCCGTTGCTCAGAGCGAGTACCCGGACGCGACCGCGCTGGAGCTGCGGCGCGAATTGGACTACCTGGACGAACGCAAGCTGGTGAAGCTGGCCAAACAGCCCAGCGGCCGGTGGCATGCCGAGCTGACGCGCTACGGCATTGATGTAGCGGAATACACCGTCGATTGCGCACCAGGCATTTCTCGCCCAACAAAATACTGGGCCGGTTGATATGGGCCGCAAGTCGTCCATTTCGCGTCTCCCCGCCGACGTCAAGTCGTTTATCGAGGGTAAGCTGGCCGAAGGGCGTGTCACGCTGGACGAACTGATAGCGGAGCTGCACACCAAGTTCCCTACGGTCCAAAAGGCGGGCGAGCTGCCAAGCCGTGCGGCGGTTCACCGGTATGGTCAGAAACTGGAAAAGCGGCTCAGCGCGATCCGGGCCAGCACTGAGGCGGCCAAGATCATCCAGGCGCAAGCAGGTGACAACGAAGACGCGCGCAGCGGTGCGCTGACTGCCTTGATTCAGACCGAGTTGTTCGAAGCGATCCTCAACCTGCAGGAACTCGATGACCCCGACATGGACCCGGCCGAGCGGGTTGGCATGCTATCGGCGGCCGCCAAGAACATCGCCACGCTGACCAGGTCAAGCGTTGCGCTAAAGCAGTTTCAGGCCAAGGTTCGGGACGCGACCAGGGCTGCAGCATCTGAGGTCGAAAAGACCGTGAAAAAGGCCGGGCTGTCTGATGCAACCGTGGCCGAAATCAAGGCGCGCATTCTTGGCATCGTGGACGATGGCAAGAAGGTTTGACCGGCATGCAGCAGCTCATCACGCCCGAAATGACGGCGCTGGCCAAGCAGGCCGACTACGACTTCACGCGTCGGGCTCCGGGCGTCATGCTGCCCTATCAACAGCGATGGATCGCTGACAAATCGCGGGTCAAGGTACACGAGAAGTCTCGACGCGTTGGTCTTTCGTGGGCGGAAGCCGCGGACTCTGCGCTGGAAGCCGCCGCCAGCAGCGGGCAGGACGTCTGGTACATCGGCTACAACAAGGATATGGCCATCGAGTTCATTCTCGACGTGGCCCAGTGGGCCGCCCATTTCAATGAAGTGGCATCGGCCATCGAGTGTGGCGAAGAGGTTTTCAAGGATGGCGATGAAGACAAGGCTGTGCTGTCCTTCAGCATCCGGTTTGCCAGCGGCAACCGTGTTACCGCCTTGTCGTCACGCCCTGCCAATCTGCGCGGCAAACAAGGTCGGGTCATCATTGATGAAGCGGCGTTCCACACCTCGCTAGCCGAATTGCTGAAAGCCGCCTTTGCACTATTGATCTGGGGCGGTAGTGTCCATGTGATCAGCACACACGATGGCGTCGACAACCCATTCAACGAACTGATCAAAGAGATACGCGCAGGTAGGAAGCCATACAGCTTGCACCGCACACCCTTCAAGGAAGCCATTGCCGAGGGCCTATATCGGCGCGTGTGCCAAAAGCTGGGTATTGACTGGAGTGCGGAGGGCGAGATCGCCTGGGAAGAAGAAATCCGCGCCATCTACCGTCCGGCCGACGCCGAGGAGCTGGACTGCATACCGTCCCAATCGGGTGGGGCATATTTCAGCCGCGCCTTGGTCGAAGCACGCATGAGCGCAGATCTGCCGGTTGTACGCCTGACACTACCGCAAGGCTTTGAGCTGCGCAGCGAAGACGAGCGCCTTACGACCGTCGCCGACTGGCTGGAAGAAAACATCAAGCCTTTGCTTGATGGCCTATCGCCCACCCTGACCAGTTACTACGGCATGGACTTTGCCCGCAGTGGCGATCTATCCGCGATCACGCCCCTTGTGGAGAACGCCTTGCTGCGCAAGCAAGCCCCGTTCATTCTGGAAATGCGCAATGTGCCGTTTGAGCAGCAAAAGCAGGTGCTCTTTTATGTGGTGGATGGCCTGCCGAACTTTAGTAGCGGTGCCAATGATGCGCGGGGCAATGGTCAATACCTGGCCGAGGTTGCAGCGCAGAAGTACGGGGCTGAATACATCCATCGTGTGATGCTGACGCAAGAGTGGTACCGCGACAACATGCCGCGCTACAAGGCGGCGTTTGAAGACGACGAGATCTTGATCCCCAAGGATGAAGGAGTGCTCTCCGACCACCGTGCGGTGCAGAACGTCAACGGTGTGCCCAAGGTGCCGGACAGCGGGCACACAAAAGACAAAAAAGACGGTGGCCAGCGCCACGGTGACACAGCAATCTCTGGTGCGCTGGCATGGTTTGCATCGCTCAACGCCGCCTCCCCAATCGAATTCCAGAGCAGCGGCCAACCCCTTGGCGCTGACGCACAAGGATTTATGTAATGGCCAAAACCAATCCACCCAAAGCGGTCGCTGCACCAGAATTTGACACCGAGGTTGCCAACCGCCTGCGTGACCCATATGAGATCAACTACATGGGGGTGTTGCGCAGCAATGACCCCCTGTTGCTGGAGCGCGGCGGAGGCACTGGCCAGGCCTTTGAGCTGTATCGAGATCTCAAGCGCGATGGCAAGGTATACAGCGGCCTGCAGAGGCGCAAGCTGGCCGTCATTGGCAAGCCTTGGCAAGTGGAGTCCATAGACAAGGGTGATGCCGGTGCAAAAGACGCAGGGCTGGTCACTGAAATGCTTAAACAGATCAACTTTGACACCCTGTGCTCTGAGCTGCTTGACGCGCTCCTTGTGGGCTTTGTGCCGACCGAAGTTGTATGGACGATCCGAGACAACATGATCACGGCCGCGCGTGTAATCAAGCGCGCGCAGCGCCGTTTTGTCTATGCGCAAGATGACGAAAACGCGCCCCCCGCACTTCGCCTACTGACCAGGTCAAACATGCTCAACGGCGAGCCGGTACCGGACCGCAAATTCATGGTGCACCGGGTCAACCCGGAAGACGACAACCCCTACGGAACAGGCCTGGGCTTGCAGCTCTATTGGCCGGTGTTCTTCAAACGCAAGGGCATCCTGAGCTGGAACAAACTCAACGACCGTTTTGGCTCGCCCACGCCATGGGGCAAATACCCAAAGGGCGCGGGGGCCAAGGAAAAAGGCACCCTGTTCGATGCGCTCAAAGCTATGAGCAACGACGGTGTCATCATGACGCCCGAGGGCATGAGCCTGGAGCTGCTGGAAAGCAAATTGACCGGCTCCATCACCACCCAGCAAAGCCTGTGCGAATACATGGACGACTGGATCATGGAAGTGATCCTGGGCCAGTCACCACGCGGCAAGGGTGGCGGTGCCGTGGCGGCGGCCAGCTATGAGCGTGAAGACGTGCGGGTGGAGCTGTCGCAGGCCGACTCCGATATGTTGAGCGAGACCATCAACAGCACGTTGCTGGCTTGGTTCTGCGATTACAACGGTTTGAGCCCATGCCGTGTGTACCGGGTCATCAAAAAAGACGAAGACCTCAAGGCTTCCAGCGAGACCGATAAGAACGTCGCTGGGATGGGCTTCAAAATGACGATTGAAGGTGTCCGCACGAAGTACGGCGAGCACTGGGATGAAGCCACGCCCGAAACGCCGCCGACGACCGAACCTAAAGGCTCAAAACCTGCAAGCTTTGCCGAACAGGTACTGCCTAGTGAGGCCGATCCTATCGACGCGCTGGTTGCCGCTGAATTGGCCCAGTGGCAACCGCTTGTGGACCCCATTGCAAAGGCGCTGCAAACCGCCCTGGATGAATCCGTGGCCAACGGCGAGACCGCCGCCCAGTTCTTGACCCGGTTGCCCGATCTGCTGACTCAATTCAATGTGGATGCGCTGGCCCAGGCGCTCACCCGCACCGCCTTCACTGCGCATCTTGCGGCCGTTGCAGGCGTAGGTGCGGATGCTGGTGCGCAAGAGGTCTAAGAGACGGCCATGCCACTTTCAAGCCCATCCAGCGAGCCAAGCGCAGCGCAAGCATTTGCAGCCCTGCAGAAGCTCACGCCCACCCAGGCCGTGGACTACCTGCAAAAGCGGGACAAGGTAACCAATACCTACGCCTGGCAGGACCTGTGGCAACAGGAGCACGCCCAGCAATTCACAGTCAGCCGCTTGGCGCGCGCCGACCTGATGCAGGCACTGCAAGACCAGATCACCAAGAGCGTGGCCGGTGACCTATCCCGGCGCGACTTTATGCGCGACTCCCAGGCATTGCTCCAAAAGGCTGGGTGGTGGGGCACCGTCGAAGTCTTGGACCCAGCGACTGGCGAGCTGGTGAAAACAACCTTCGACGCCGCGCGCCTGAAGCTGATCTTCGACACCAACACCAGCATGGCCCAGGCTGCAGGCCAGTGGGAGCGCATCCAGCAAACCAAGCGCAGCCATCCCTATCTGCGCTACATCACCCAGCACGATGACAAGGTGCGTCCCGCCCACCGAGCCTGGGACAACGTCACATTGCCGGTGGACGATTCATTCTGGCTGACACATTTCCCACCATGCGGCTGGCGTTGCCGCTGTCGCGTGGTGTCGGTCAGCCAGAGGGAATACGACGCTGGCCGCACACCCACGGGCGGCGTCATGCGCAAGACCGCGCCAGAGATCGCTACGCGCGACTGGCACAACCCCCGCACCAATGAGACCCATTCGATTCCGGTAGGCATCGACCCCGGCTTTGGCTACAACCCAGGTATCGCCAGTGCACGGGCAAAGGCGCAGCGCGATCTGGAAAAGGAAAAGTTGGGTGCGCTCAGCCCAGAGCTGGCAACCAAAGCCAAAGCCGCTGGCACCACCGTGCCGACCATCGCCAAAGCCAAGCTCGACCAACCTGACTGGAAAACGCTGGGCCTGCCCGACTTGCGCACCATCACGGGCAGCGCGGATGCCCCGGCCTTGCTAAGCGGTGCCGCCACGCCCGCTGGAGCGCTCGACACGGTGCGCTCTGCCTTGGGGATGGAGCCTGGCGGTGGTGTATTGGTCCAAACGCCGGTTGAAATGGTCATGCTGTTAGACGCAAGCCTGCCGCACGTGGTCGAAAAGCGGCTTGAACAACGTGAGCGATTTGCTGACTTCGTACTACCCACTTTACGCAATCCTACGGAGGTGTGGGCTACTGAATACGACGACGCGACCAAACGACACCGCTACATCAAGCTATTCAACGGCTCAAAGTACGATTTATTGGTGGTGGTGATGGTGGAGCCCGATGGCAGCATCTTCTGGAACATGATGCAGCGTGACCGCAAGAAGATGAACGAACTGCGTGTCGGGGAACGGATATTTAGTGGAGCTTGAACACGGGGGATTAAGCTCCCCCGCAGATCTGCACGCGGACGTCAATTGTCAGGCGGTTATAGGCACAGCACCAACCGCTTTCGCTCCCCGTGTTCAAGTCCGAGTTCATTTTACCGCCTCAGGCCAATCGCTGCAAAGGGAGGGTTTCGCATGCTGACCGTAACCGTGACAAGTAAGCCTGTTGACGACCTTCTAACGACGTTATTGGGGCGGATGGGTGACCTGACACCAGCTATGCAGGGCATTGGCCAGGAACTGAACAGCCGCATCAGCGGCCGTTTTGGGACCCGCAGCGACCCATTGGGCAAGCCGTGGGCACCTTGGGCCGAATCCACCCGCGAGAACTACCCAAAGGACGGCCGAGGCCTGCTATTGGAGCGCTACGGCGACATGTTGAAAAGCCTCAACTTCCAGGCCGACAGCACAAGCGTGCGCGTCGGTTTCGGTGCCGTCGCCTCCAAGAAAGGCGACGTCTATGCGGCCTACCACGAGTGGGGCACCGTCAAAATGCCCCGCCGTGGCCTGCTATTCGCCGATCCAGACGCCGGGACGCTGGCCCCCGATGACGAGACCGCCGTTCTCGACATCATTGGCTTGTTTCTGTTGCCTGAGTAGCCCAGTCTTATGCCAGCCCCACGCGTTTTGCACTTGAATTTGAAGGCGGAGTACTTCGACCAGATTGCCGGTGGCACCAAGCCATTTGAATTCCGCCTTTGCACCCCGTACTGGAGCAAGCGCCTGAAAGACCAACACTTTGATGAAGTGCACGTCAAGAAAGGCTACCCACCAGCATCGGACCTAACCCGTGTTTTAGTCTGCCCGTGGCGCGGCGTCGAGTTGCAGACCATTTCCCACCCGCACTTTGGTACCGACCCGGTGCAGGTCTTCGCGATCCGAGTAAGCGGCTAGTCGCTGCGCAGCCAGTTCGGAATTCGACACCCACATGCTGGATAATCCACTCGATACGCGACCCGCCCGCCCATTTTCGTGACAGCAAAGTGATTTTCATGGCCCGGCCCGAAATGTCCCGTCTCGTTTCACTAAATCCCGGGTTTATCTCGCCTGGACTCCATGGAATATCTCACTTCCCCTCAAACGGCGGTACCCACCCCATGCGCAGGGCGGGCCCGGAGACTAAGCGGGTTTAAAAGGACTTACCCAACCTGGCAGATCTTCAGCATATTGGTACCACCCGGCGACCCCATGGGCTCTCCACACGTGATGGCATACACATCGCCTTTTTGCACAATACCGCGGGACTTCAGGTGGTTCTCGGCTTCCCGCAGCGCCGTATCCCGGTCTGCACTGGTGTCGATAAACAGCGGACGCACATTGCGGTACAGCGCCATCTTGCGCTGTGTGGCCACCTTGGACGTCAATGCGTAAATCGGTACGCGGATCAGGTGGCGGCTCATCCACAGCGCGGTGGAGCCGCTGTCGGTCATCGCCACAATCGCCTTGGCACCCAAATGGTGGGCCGTGAACAACGCACCCATGGCGATGGTCTGGTCGATGCGCTGGAAGGTCTTGCCGGTGAAGTCGGCTTCCAGTTCAAAGTTTTCATGGCCTTCGGCTGCGTGGCAGATCTTGGCCATTTCCACTATGGTTTCCAGCGGGTACTTGCCGGCAGCGGTCTCGGCCGACAGCATCACCGCGTCGGTGCCGTCCAGCACGGCATTGGCCACGTCACTGACCTCGGCACGGGTCGGCACCGGGTTGGTGATCATGGACTCCATCATCTGCGTCGCGGTGATGACCACACGGTCGTGCTCGCGGGCCAGCTTGATCATGCGCTTTTGCAGGCCGGGCACGATGGCGTTGCCCACCTCTACCGCCAGGTCGCCCCGGGCGACCATGATGCCGTCGCTGGCCAGCAAAATCTCCAGCAGTTTAGGAATGGCCTCTGCCCGTTCGATCTTGGCGATCAGGCCCGGCTTGTGGTTGAACTCGGCAGCGGCCACATTGCACAGCTGGCGCGCCATTTCCATGTCGGTGGCGTTTTTGGGGAAGCTGACCGCCACGTAGTCGGCCTGGAAGCTCATCGCGGTGCGGATGTCGTCCATGTCCTTGGCGGTCAAAGCCGGTGCCGACAGGCCACCGCCTTGTTTGTTGATGCCCTTGTTGTTGGAGAGCTCGCCACCCAGCTTGACGGTGGTGTGAATCGCTTCGCCTTTGACGGCGTCCACGGTAATGACGATCAGACCGTCGTTCAGTAACAGGATGTCTCCAGCCTTGACCTCGCGCGGCAAGGCTTTGTAGTCCAGGCCCACGGCATCGATGTCGCCCAGCTCGGTGCGGGCGGCGTCCAGTACAAATTTTTGACCCGGCTCCAGAAAGACTTTGCCTTCAGCAAACTTGCCAACGCGGATCTTGGGGCCTTGCAGGTCGGCCATGATCGCGACTTCGCGGCCAGCGCGCTGGGCGGCTTCACGGACCAGACGGGCGCGGTCGATGTGGTCTTGCGCCTTGCCGTGGCTGAAGTTCAGCCGCACCACGTTGACGCCGGCGCGGATCATCTGCTCCAGCAATGCGGGGTCGCTGGAAGCGGGGCCTAGGGTGGCAACAATCTTGGTGGCGCGACGTAGCATGAATCTGTCTCCTCTTATAGTGTTGGCGATCATTCTCACACGGAACCCCCTTGCGGGCGTTACACGCCACCGTCAACTTTTGGCGGTTGGCGCAACCCGGTCAGGGCCGAAATGTTGCCCGGCCACCACGTATGGCACTTAGCGTGCAATTGGACGGGCTTAGGAGGGCATTCACGGATGTTAGGTTCGAACAAGCTGTGGTTCAATGGGACACTTTAACCTGCCAATGTGACGCCTCCTCCTCCCATGATCGCTCTTGACACTCCCATGGATGCGCTGCTGGACAGCTCCCATGGCAAGCCCAAGCTGCTGGTTGTGGACGACCAGCCCATCAACATCCAGGTCATGCACCAGGTGTTTGGCGCCGATTACCAGGTTTTCATGGCCACCAACGGCTCCCAGGCCCTGGCCATCTGCCAGGCCAATCCACCCGATCTGGTGCTGCTGGACGTGGTGATGCCGGGCATGGACGGTTTTGAGGTCTGCATCCAGCTCAAGGCGCACGATGCCACCCGCAATATCCCCGTCATTTTTGTCACCGCCCACAGCGATGCCGCGCAAGAGACGCATGGACTGAGCGTGGGTGCCGTGGATTTCATCTCCAAGCCGGTCAACCCCGCCGTGGTGCGGGCCCGGGTCAAGACCCACCTGACGCTCAAATTCCAGTCCGACCTGCTGCGCAACCTGGTGTTCCTGGACGGCCTCTCGGGCGTCTACAACCGGCGCTATTTCGACCAGCAACTGGGTGTGGAATGGGCCCGCGCCGCACGCAACAGCACGCCGCTGTCGGTCATCATGGTGGATGTGGACCATTTCAAGCTCTTCAACGACCGCTACGGCCACCAGGCCGGTGACGACTGCCTGCGCCAGATTGCGCTGACGCTCAAGTCCGGCCTGCGCCGACCGGCTGATCTGGTGGCGCGTTACGGCGGTGAAGAATTTGCCTGCATCCTGCCTGACACGGGTTTTGACGATGCCCTGGCTATGGCCCAGGAAATGGAGCGCATGGTGCGTGCGCAAAAAATTCCCCATGAGTTTTCCCAATTTGACGGTGTGGTCACCGCCAGCCTGGGCCTGTCCACCCGTACCGCAAAGGCCGGCGGCGACGCGGTCGCGCTCGTGGGATTGGCCGACGCCCAGCTCTACCAGGCCAAGCAAACGGGGCGCGGCCACGTGTGCGGCGCCAAACTCGATGCGCCAGCCCATGGCTGAGGCAAAACCTGCGACACTCTTGCTCAAAACTCATAGATGGAAAATAGTGCCCTGACCCGCTCTGCCAGCCTGATTGACCACTTGGTGCAACTCAGTGGTTTGCGCAAGCGTGACGATTTGCTGAGCGGCATCACCCGGGCACTGCTGGAAACCATTGCCGCAGAAAAGGTCGAAATTTTCGGCCTGGTGCACGACGAAAACCGACAGTTCTGGCTACCGCTGACCCAGGCCCTGCCAGGCACCAAAGTGCGGTTTGTGACCGACCCCATGCGCGGCGACCCCGAAATGCTGGCGCCGCTTGACAGCGACCCCAACCGCCACCAATGCCAGCAGCGCATGGAAGTGATCGAGACATCCCCCACCGCATCGCAAACCGGATTTGTAGCGCGGTTTCCGATGACGGTGGCGGAAGGCGCGACGTTGTGGGGCGTGGCGGAGATCACATCGACCCATGCGCTGACCGAGGCCGACCGCAAAGATGCGAACCGCTTGCTGACTATGTACGGCAATATTCTGGACATGCTGGACTACAGCGAACGCGACGCCCTCACCGGGCTGTGGAACCGCAAACCCTTTGACGACCTGTTCTACAAGACGCTGAAACCGACCGAGGCCGTCGAGGCCGAAAAGCTGCCCGACGGGGTAGACCACCGGTCCGCCACCACACCGTCCAATTTCTGGCTGGCCATGGTCGACATCGACCACTTCAAGGTGGTCAACGACACCTATGGCCACCTGATCGGCGACGAAGTCCTGATCCTGGTTGCCCGCTTGCTGAAGAGTTCATTTCGCGCCTACGACCGGGTCTACCGCTTTGGCGGCGAAGAATTTTTGGTGGTGCTGCGCAGCGCCGACCACGACGCCGCTGTGGCAGCCGTGGAGCGTTTCCGCACCAACATGGCCGCCTACGAATTCCCCCAGGCCGGCCGCATCACCGCCAGCCTGGGCGTCACCGAGATCATGGCCGGCGACACGCCCGCTGCCGCTTGCGAACGCGCGGACCAGGCCGTCTACTACGCCAAGCACCATGGCCGCAACCAGGTGTGCAGCGAAGCCGATCTGGTGCGCCGCGGCCTGCTCAAGGTCGACCTCAAGGTCGGCGACATCGAGCTGTTTTAAACTCACTTTGGGGTTTTTGGCGAGCGACTTAAGCCTTTCTGGCCTCTAGCCCTCGCAAACATTGCGTTAACAGCTACTAATTTGATAGTGCCTTATGCTGCAGCCCGACGTGTCAGCACCTCAAAGGCCGGCAGGGTCTTGCCCTCCAGCACCTCCAGAAAAGCGCCCCCGCCAGTGCTGATGTAGCCCACCTTGTCTTGGATGCCGTATTTGGCAATCGCGGCCAGCGTGTCGCCGCCACCGGCAATACTGAAGGCGCTGCTGCCTGCAATCGCCTGCGCAATCACCTTGGTTCCGTTCTCGAACGCGGCAAACTCGAACACGCCGACTGGACCGTTCCAGACGATGGTGCCAGCCTTCTTCAGTTGGTCGGCCAGCGCTTGCGCAGTTTGGGGGCCAATGTCCAAAATCAGATCGTCGTCGGCCACATCGGTCGCGGCCTTGACGGTGGCCTCGGCATCGGCAGAGAAGGTTTTGGCGGTGACCACATCAGTGGGGATAGGGACGGCTGCACCACGGGCCTTCATGGCTTCGATGACAGCCTTTGCTTGGTCCAGCAGATCGGGTTCGGCCAGGCTCTTGCCAATCTTCAGGCCAGCAGCCAGCATGAAGGTGTTCGCAATACCACCGCCGACGATGAGCTGGTCCACGTTCTCGGCCAGGCTCTTCAGAATGGTGAGTTTGGTCGACACTTTGGAGCCGGCGACGATGGCGACCAAGGGGCGCTTGGGGGCGAGCAGGGCTTTGCTGATCGCATCCATCTCGGCCGCCAGCAGCGGGCCGGCGCAGGCGATGGGGGCATATTCGGCAATGCCGTAGGTGCTGGCTTCGGCGCGGTGGGCGGTGCCAAAGGCGTCGTGCACAAAGATATCGCACAGCGCGGCCATCTTGCGGGCCAGCGCTTCGTCGTTCTTTTTCTCACCCTTGTTGACGCGGCAGTTTTCCAGCATCACCAGTTGACCGGGCGCCACCGTCACGCCGTCCACCCAGTTGGCAACCACGGGAATCGTGCGGCCGTCCATCAGCTCGCCCATGCGCGCAGCCACCGGCGCCAGCGAATCGGCAGGTGTGAACGCGCCTTCGGTCGGACGACCCAGGTGCGAGGTCACCATGACCGCCGCCGCACCGGCGTCCAGCGCCATTTGGATGCACGGGATGCTGGCGCGCACGCGGGTGTCTTCAGTGATGTTTCCGCCATCGTCTTGGGGCACATTCAAATCGGCACGGATGAAGACACGTTTGCCAGCCACTTGGCCGCGTGCGCACAGATCGGAGAAGCGGATGACGTTCATAGTGGAATAGACCTTGAAGGAAAAGTGGGAAAGCTGTGGCGCACCGGGCTGGCGGGCTGTGGCGGGATTGTAGAAGAGCGGCTTTGGGGTCGAGGACTCGCGGTTACAGACATGCGACAACTTGAACAACCGACCTCTGGACATCCAATATCCGAGCTTCCAATATCCGACAACCCACTCCCCCAGCCCCTCGCCCGGCGGGGCGAGGGGCTGGGGGAGTGGGTTGTTAGGCTATTCGGTGATTTGGCAGCTGGGGTTACCACCCCAACCCAATATGCAACGGCAAATAAACCGCCATCCCAACAACAATCGTCCCCAACACCACCTGCCCTGCCCCCTTACGCCAGAAGAAGTAGGCAACACCAGCCATCGCCGCATACAGACGCGCATCCAGCAGCGTGTGGATCGGTACGCCCTGCGTCATCACAATCTCGGGCACGATGACGGCGGAAAGGGCCGCGATCGGCGCGTACTGCAGGCCCCGCTGCGCCCAGTGCGGCAGGGTCCAGGGCTTGCTGGAGATGAAGAAGAAAGAGCGCGACAGCACGCTGACACCGGCCATCAGCACGATGGTCAGCAGGGTCCACGGGTCGGTATCGCCGCTGAAGAATTCGGTCATCTCAGTGGCCTCCGCCCGGTGGCTTAGCGGGATGGGCGTGCGGAGCTGTTTTTTCGAGCAGCAGGCAGACCAGCACGGATGCGGCAATCGCCGTCAGGATATTGAGCTTGAGCGGCAGCGCAAAGGCCGCCACGGCCGCCGTACCCGCGACCGCCGCGGAGATCCAGCGCAGCTTGGTGGACGCCAGTGAACACAACATGCCCAGCAGCGCCAAAATGCCGGCGAAACCCAAGCCCCATTGCGCCGGAATGGCATTGGCCAGCACCACACCCAGGATGCTGAACGAGGTCCAGCTGATCCAGTTGAGGCCACCATTACCCACCAGATAGGCCATCTGGGCCACACGCCCGGAGTCATCGGTCGGAGGGCGGGCAAAGCGTTTGACGAACAACACATAGGTCAGGTCGCCAGTCAGGTAACCGGCCAATAGCCGGTCACGCAGCGGCAGATGTATCACGTAGGGCCGCATGTGCACGCTGAACACGACAAAACGCAGGTTGACACACAGCGCGGTGGCCAGCACGACCCAGATCGGCGCGCCGGCCAGTATCAGCGGGATGGCAGCCAGTTGCGAACTACCGGCAAAGACGATACCCGCCATCAACAAGGCCTCGGCCGTACTCATGCCGGACTTGACCATGGCCACACCGGTCATCAATCCCCAGGCGGCGATGCCGGTGGCCACGCCCATCATGTCGGCCACGCCCTGGCGGAACTCGGGGTGGCGGAAATTTTCGCGGCGCAGCAGCATCGTGGACAGTACGGCTCAAGCGCCGGCAGTGGGCGGCGTTGCGCCAGCCGCCAGCGGCAGCAGGTCAAACTGCATGCCCACCTGCAAGTCAAAGCCGCGTATGAAGTCCGCCACGGGCAGGCGCTTGCCGCCGGGGCGTTGCATTTCGGTCAGGACGGCTATGGAATTCATAGCTGCAACCTCAATACCACCGAGGGCTACCGCCCGAATTTCTCCAAGACCTTGTGCCGCAACGGCATCCCCAAGCCGTGCCCCCCAGACCTTGATGACTTCGCCATTCAGCGTGACCGTGGCGCCAGGAAACGGGTTGAAGGCCCGCACGCGCCGCACGATGCTGGCAGCGTCCAGGCGCCAGTCGATGGCGGCTTCGTGTTTTTCGATCTTGTGGGCGTAGGTGATGCCGTGCGCCGGTTGCGGCACGGGCTCCAAACGCCCGGCAGCGGCCATGTCCAGCGCCATGACGATCAGCTCGCCACCGAGCACGGCCATGCGGTCGTGCAAGGTGGCCGTGGTGTCGGTGGGCAGGATGTCGATGTTGCGCACCAGCAGCATGTCGCCGGTGTCCAATCCTGCATCCATCTGCATGATGGTGATGCCCGTATCCAGATCGCCTGCCTCTATGGCCCTATGGATAGGCGCAGCACCGCGCCAGCGCGGCAGCAAAGAACCGTGAATGTTGAGACAACCGAACTTGTTTGGCACGGCCATGTCATCTAAAACCCATTGCGGCAAGATCAGGCCATAGGCGGCGACCACCATCACATCCGCTTGCGCGTCCGCAATCGCCTGGCGGGCGGCAGCAGCGTCTTCGGGGTACTTGCCATCCAGGCGCAAGCTGCGCGGCTGGGCAACGGGTAGACCCTGCTCCAGTGCGAACTGTTTGACGGCGGAGGCCTGCAGCTTCATGCCGCGCCCGGCAGGCCGGTCCGGCTGGCTCAGCACCAGGGCAATGGTATGGCCGCTGGCATGCAGAGCCTTCAACGCTACACGGGCAAACTCGGGTGTACCAGCAAAAATGACTCTCAACGGATGCTCCCGGGTCGACCGCAAAGCGTCACTGGGCGTCCTCGCGCTGGGCCTTGACCATTTTCTTCTTGATGCGGTTGCGCTTGAGCGGCGACAGGTATTCGACAAACACCTTGCCCAGCAAATGGTCCATCTCGTGCTGGATGCACACGGCCAGCAACTCATCGGCTTCGATCACCCGTACGGCGCCGCTCAGATCTTGGGCGCGCACGTGCACGGCGTCAAAACGCTGCACGCCGTCGTAGATGCCGGGCACGGACAAGCAGCCTTCTTCATTGAGGTGGGTCTCGGGGCTGGTCCACACCAGTTCGGGGTTAATCAGCACCAGGGGTTCATCGCGCTCTTCAGATACGTCGATAACGATGACACGCTCGTGCACATCGACCTGGGTTGCCGCGAGACCTATGCCTTTGGCGTCGTACATGGTCTCCAGCATATGGGCGACCAAGGTCTGGATGCGTTCGTCCACGGCAGCGACCGGCTTGGCGACTTTGTGCAGTTTGGGGTCTGGGTAGCAAAGGATAGGAAGCAGCATATTAATCAGTTGAGGACAGAGCTTGCTCGCTGCGCGTGCTGCGGACTGTTCCGCAAGGTTTCACATTAGTTGAGGACAGGGCTTGCTCGCTTTACAGGCTGCGGACTGTCCCGCAAGGTTTCACAATTGTGGCTATTTTCGCCACTTTTGGGCCTTTGCGCACCGCCAGTTGGCTAAAAACGTTGCCGAATCAAGGGCTTGAGCGCAAAATCGCGCGTAACTTATCAAGTTCTTCCCTGGAAATGCAGCACGATATGACGACACACCTCAAAGGCGAATCCACGATGGCAATCGCCAAGCTAGCCAAGCTGGCTGCGCTGACCACATTGGCCAGCGCCTTAGTGGGCGCGCCGGGATGGGCGCAAAACTACCCCATCACCGCCACCCAGAAGGAAACCGCCAAGGCCGTAGCCCAAAGAGGCGTGCCGCTGGGCGATCTTGCGGCCAATGCGCCGGAGCGTTACACCATCAAACATGGTGACACGCTGTGGGCGATTTCCCGCCTTTACCTGAAGAGCCCATGGCGTTGGCCCGAGTTGTGGGGCATGAACATTGACGAGATCAAGAACCCGCACCGCATCTACCCTGGTCAGGTTTTGGTATTGGAACGCAACAACGGCTTGGCGACCCTGCGCCTGGAGGGCAGCGGTGATCAGACTGATCCGCCCACGGTGAAAGTGGCCCCGCGCACCCGCTTTGAGATGCTGTCCGATTTGGCCCTTCCGACGCTGCGGTCCAACATCATTGAAGCCTTTTTGGCAGAACCCACCATCGTGGACGAGGCCGGGTTGAATTCTGCACCGCGTATTGTGTCAGCGCAGGATAACCGCGTGCTGATTACCCGCGGCGACCGTGTGTATGCGCGCGGCCCAGACGGCACGCCGCTGATGGATGATCAGAGCAAGGAACAGTTGTTCCGCGTGTTCCGCAATGCCACGCCGCTCAAAGACCCTGGCACGGGCGAGATTCTGGGTTATGAAGCGCAATATGCCGGCAAAGCCGTACTGGTCCGTAGCGAAGGCACTGCCGAGGCGGAGAACGGTTCGCGCGGCTCCGTGGTCGTGCCTGCAACCATCGACATCGTTGGTGCCAAGGAAGAGATGCGCGTTGGTGACCGCTTGTTGCCCGAGCCACCACGCCAGTTGCAGACCTATACCCCGCATGCGCCCAATGACAAGGTTGAAGGCCGCATCGTGTCAGTCTATGGCAGTGCGGTGGTCAATGCCGGCCAAAACCAGGTCGTGGCTATCAACAAGGGCACGCAAGATGGCATGGAGCCTGGCATCGTCCTGGCTATTTTGAAGGATGGGGCCCGCATACTGGACCGCTCCGGCGACAAACCCACGCCGCTCAAGCTTCCCGATGAACGCAACGGGCTGCTGATGGTGTTCCGGGTCTTTGAGCGCGTCTCCTACGCCCTGATTCTGGAAATCACCGACGGCGTGCGCACAGGCGACCGCCTGGTCAACCCGCGCCCCGACAGCCCTTAAGTCCATGTGCCCCCTGTGGGCGGATGGCACCTGTGTAACCAACGATCCTCGCATGGAACGCGCCGAACTCGCAGCGTGGCTTCGGCTGCAATTGACACCCGGTGTCGGCAACATTGCGGCACGCCAACTGCTCACTGCCTTTGGCCTGCCGCAGGGCATATTTGATGCGACGGCACAGGCTTTGGAGCGAGTCGTCAGTGCGCGGCAAAGCGCAGCGCTCAAGCAGGAACCGCCCGAGTGGCAAACCTTGCTGGATACCACCTGGCAGTGGCTGCAGGCCAACCCACAGGCGAACCGGGTGCTGGCACTGGGCGACCCGTCCTACCCCCAGTCATTGCTGCACATGGAAGACCCGCCGCTGTTGCTTTACGCGATGGGCGCACCGCAGGCTTGGTGCGATGGTGGTTTGGCCAATGGTATGTTGCACTGCATGGCTGTGGTCGGCAGCCGCAACCCGACGCCACAGGGTGCTGCGAACGCCCGCCAGTTTTCGCAGGCCTTGGCCCAAGCTGGGCTGACCATTGTGTCCGGCTTGGCGCTGGGCGTCGATGGTGCTGCCCATGAAGGTGCGCTCGACGGCGCAGCGGACGGCCGGTTGGCGACCATTGCAGTGGTGGGAACGGGGCTTGACCGTGTCTACCCCAGACAGCACCGTGATCTGGCGCACCGCATCGCCCAGCGCGGTGTATTGCTTAGCGAATACCCCCTTGGTACGCCACCCCTGTCGGCCAATTTCCCACGGCGCAACCGCATCATTGCCGGGTTGGCCAATGCCACGCTGGTAGTGGAAGCCGCGCTGAAATCCGGCTCGCTGATTACGGCACGCCTGGCGAGTGAGCAGGGCAAAGATGTGTACGCGATCCCAGGTTCCATCCATTCCACGCAGGCGCGGGGTTGCCATGCATTAATTAAACAGGGTGCCAAACTGGTGGAAAGTGCACAGGACGTGTTGGAGGAGATGCCAAGCTACGTGCCGCTTCGAATTACTTCCAATTTTGTAGCAGGCGATTCAATAAATACTGGGGCTGGCGACGAGTTGGATCAAAGTGACCCGTTGCTGGACGCCTTAGGTTTTGACCCTATGGGTCTGGATGCGTTACAGGCCCGCACCGGCCTGGATACACCACACCTGCAAGCACGCTTGATGGAGCTGGAAGTCCATGGCCAGGTTGCGCGTCTGCCAGGTGGTTTGTTTCAGCAGATCGCCCGTGCCTGAACGGCGTTATTCAGGCGAGGCACCCCGCGTAAACGAGAAATAGCAGGGAAAGTCAGCCACCTGCGGCCTGGCCCACTTTTCTGCGCTATATTGGGCCCATGTTTGAAGTGCTTGTCTTCGTTTACGAAAACTACTACGCCGGGGACAGCTGTCCCGAACCTGCGCACCTGGAGCGCAAGCTCAATGCCGTCGGGTTTGATTCCGAAGAGATTGAAGACGCTCTGAACTGGCTCAACGGCCTGAACACTGCGGCACGCGGCTCCAAGGGCTTTGCCGGCACCTCACAACTGATCACGCCTGAGCCCTGGTTGCGCGAACCCTGCGCCACCAGCGTGCGCATCTATCCCGTCAACGAACAAAACCACCTGGGTGCCGAATGCCTGGGGTTCATCAGCTTTCTGGAGTCTGCTGGCGTACTGCCAGCGTCCATGCGCGAAGTGGTGATTGAGCGAGCCATGGCGGCACCGGGTTCACCTGTATCGCTGGACGACCTGAAAATCATCATTCTGATGGTGTACTGGAGCTTTGGACAGGAGCCCGACGCCTTGGTGCTGGATGAGCTGTGCGATGACAGCACCGAGCTGCGCGTAGCGCACTGAAATGTGGCCCCCACGCTCCGCCTTTGCGCGGGTCGCTGCCCCCCGAGGGGGCTAACTCGCCTTGGGGCCGCCCGGCGGCGAGTTGTTTTGCTCAACCGCTCCCGGCAATTTGCCAGTCAAGACATCAAACGCTCGGGATTGGCTTCTATCTTGGACAGCGCATCGCGGGTCGCGCGCACGGTCAAGGTTTCTTCCTCTTGCGGCAGCAACAAACCGGCCTGCAAATACGCAGCCAAGCGCCCGCCCTGCACCAGATAACTCTTGCCGGAGCTGGCGGCAAACAGATTCAAATGCTTGCGGTCGCTACGCCAGGCAAACTGGACTTGGGTGATCTGGTTGTTGTGGTCCAGCGTGAACCACGAACCCAATTGCAGTTCTTGCGCCCAGGCCACCATGGCGGCGGTTGGCTTGGAACCACCATTGCCCACCACCTCGATGGCTGAGGCGTCGATACCCAGCATCATCTCGATGCTTTCGGAATCCAGCGGCAAGTCACCCATGCCGTCTTCCGACACAAAGTCTTCCAGATTGCCCAAGCGATGTGCCATGGCGTCAATCTTGGCCTGGGGAATGGCCTGCGTTTTCGACAGGAAGGCATCGGCAAGCGTATCGCTGACGGTCTTGATGTGCACGTCCTGCTCGGACGGCGCCATAGCCAGCAGCGTCATGCCAGAGCGCAGGCGCAGCAGCAAATTGGGCAAATCCTGGATCACACGGGCGCGGTCGGCACGGTTGGGCTTGGCGCTGGCGGCCCACACCAGATCGGTGGCCGACTTCTTCAACAACAACGTGTCTTTGTGCTGTGGCCCTTTGCGCACAGCCGCCACGGCCAGCACTTCGGCCCAGACCTTGAACAAGAACTCGCGGATTTCATCGCGCACCGGCATATCCTTGAGCATGTCGCGCATCTCAATGGTGTACTGGATCGCCAATGTTTCCTTTTGCTCAACCTGCTGGGCCACGCTGACCACTTTTTGGGTCACGCCTTTTTCGGTCAGGAACTTGGACAAGAATTTCTGGAATTCCTCGTAGACAACCTGGTAGACCTTCTTGCCGGTCTCGGGGTACTGCTCAATGACCTGCACGATGCGCTTGATCTCCAGCTCCATGGCGTTGCCTTGCACGCCAGCCGAGTCAAAACCCATGACGCACGAACCCATGCGGTCGATCAGCAGGCGCGCCGGGTGTGTGGTGGTTCCCAAAAAGTCAGGGTCTTCCAAGGCCATGCGCAGCACCGGCATTTGCAAGCGCGCAAACCAGACGCGAATACCCGGGGGGATTCGTTCCTCGGCCAGGATGGCCTGGAACATCAGGGCGACGATCTCGATCGTGGCCTTTTCGCCTTTGGTTTCGGCTTTCTTCTTCAGCTCGGCAGTCTTCTCGCGCAAGTCAACCGCCACGCGGGCGACGCCGGCCGGGCTGTAGTCTTCGTACACCGTGCCGCCAGGGGCGTAACCCCCGGATTGCCCAGGACGCCGTGGCACCAGCGCCGCAGCCAATGCGGGCGCTGGCGCGTGGTGGTGGGCGGTTCCAGAGAAATCACCACCGCCATGGCTGACAAACAGCCGGCGAATTTGGCCGATGACGCCTTGGGCCCGGTTACGTGCCCGCGCCATCGGCGAATTGGCCGTCATCATGCGCGTTTCATCGGATGCAGAGTGGCCATGGCTGCCCATGCTGTTTTGCAAGCCGGACGACTGCTTCCAAAACGGCGTAGGCGACGAGGCAGATGATGGACCCGGGCCGGAGGTTGGCTCCGCACCCGCAGCACCCTGTGCACGGGAACCCCAACCCAGACGCCCGCCAAAAAAACCGCCGCCAGAACGTGGTTGCTGTTGTCCACCCCCGCCATCCGACGGTCCACCGCTTTCGTCGGCATAGCCACCCTGGTTTGCACCGCCTTGCTGGACCGGTGACCGACCGGACGGCCCTTGTTGCCCCGCGTTACCTTGCCCATAGGGGCCTTGCGAATACCCTGTATTCCCGCCGCCTTGCCCAAAGTCACCTTGGCCTGTATTGGCCCCACCATCCGCTGGCGGCTGTTGGGGCTTGCCCTGCTGCTGTGCACCGGGTGCGGCAGATGGGCGCCCGCGCGCACCTGCACCGCGCGCAGGACCCTTGACACGGTCCTTCAGTTCGATAGTGGGCATCACGCCCTTCTTGATCAGAACATCATTGGCACTGGCGTATGCCGCTTTCAGGCGTTCGATCAACTGTTTCTGCACGACTTCGTTAACCATGGCCCAGGAGTCGCCGGGCATACCGGAATTGGCCCATTGTTCGACCATCAGCAGTATCAGGACCTCGGGGCGCAGCAAGTCGTTGCTGACCAAATCTTCCGTCCCTTCCAGGAACTGCATGCGCAGCTTCAGGTCCTCCAGCTGGGAGCTGACTTTCTCCATGACAGCCATCACCATGCGGGAGGCCAGGATTTTGTTTTCGACGACTTCGGTGCCCACCAGTTGCAGGCCCATGACCTCGGAACTGGCTGCTTTCTTTTTGCCGGGTGGGTCTAAGCACTCGCGCCAGACCTTCATCGTACCTTCCAGCCACAAAGGCCTGCAGGTCTTGTAGGCCATCCACATATCACGGCGATCCTGGCTTTCCCGGGCGTTGGACGGCGCGTCCATCAACGTCGTGATTTGCTCCAGCACCGCACCGCCAATCTCGGTCATGGCCTGCCCCACCTCACCCAAGAAACGCTCACGCAGAGCCCGGGCAAACTGCTGCCGAGGCGATAGGATGGATGAACCGGGTGTGGTGGCCATGGACGGAGAAATGCTTAGACGGTGGCGCCCGCGTTGGGATCGGCAGGGTCACCTTCTTTTTTCGTCGTCCCTTTGATCAGGTCTTCGCGTTGGATGCCCAGCCACATGGCGATGGCTGCGGCCACAAATACCGAGGAGTAAATACCAAACAAGATCCCGATGGTCAAAGCCAGCGCGAAGTTGTGCAAGGTCTCGCCGCCAAACAACAGCATGGACAGCACCATCAGCTGCGTGCAGCCGTGGGTGATGATGGTGCGGCTGATGGTCGAGGTGATTGCGCTGTCGATGATCTGCGGGGTATCCATTTTGCGAAACCGGCGGAAATTCTCACGAATCCGGTCAAAAATGACGACCGATTCGTTTACCGAATAACCCAACACTGCGAGAACTGCAGCCAATACCGGCAGCGAAAACTCCCACTGGAAGAACGCGAAAAACCCCAGGATGATAATCACGTCGTGCAAATTGGCGATGATGGCTGCCACCGCAAATTTCCACTCGAACCGGATAGCCAAGTACAGCATGATGCCGGCCACCACGCAGGCCAGCGCCTTAAGGCCGTCGGTAGCCAACTCGTCGCCCACCTGCGGACCGACAAACTCGGTGCGGCGCAAAGTCAACGGCTCTGTATTCGCAGCGGACGTACACAGCACCTTCCCGGTCAATTTGGGATCTGGCTGCATCGTGCCCGCGACAGCTGTGCATAAACCGACCAATACCTTGTCACTTTGCGCGCCTGAAACGCCGCCTTTTTGCACCGGCATGCGGATCAAAACGTCTTGTGTTGTTCCGAAGTTTTGCACCTGGACATCGTTAACGCCCAGCGCAGCAACCGTGTTGCGCACCGCATTCAGGTCAACAGGCTGCGAATAGCTGACTTCCATCAAGGTGCCGCCGGTGAATTCCACCGACAAATGCAACCCACGCGAAAACAGGAAGAAAATGGCCGCCAGAAAGGTTACCAGCGAGACCAAGTTGAACACCAGCGCATGCCGCATAAACGGAATGTCGCGGCGGATTTTGAAAAATTCCATGCTGCCTAATCCCTTTAGTTTGTCGTGACCTGATTGCTGGAATCAGGCCGCCAAACTGTCCCAATGGACACATTCTTTAATTTCTTCTGCCGACCGTACCACAAATTTACCACGCCCCGGGAGAAGAAGACCCCGGAGAACATGCTGGTCAAGATGCCTAAACAGTGAACCACGGCAAAGCCACGCACCGGCCCGGAACCAAAGGCCAACAAGGCCAAGCCAGCAATCAAGGTCGTCACGTTGGAGTCGATGATGGTGGCCCAAGCGCGGTCGTAACCGGCGTGGATGGCCGCCTGCGGCGATGCGCCGTTACGTAGCTCCTCACGCACCCGCTCGTTGATCAACACGTTGGCGTCAATCGCCATACCCAGCACCAAGGCCATCGCCGCCATACCTGGAAGGGTCAATGTGGCCTGCAGCATGGACAGCACAGCGACCAGCAACAACAAGTTGAAGGCCAGCGCCACACTGGAAATCATGCCAAACAGCAGGTAGTAAACACACATGAACGCCGTCACGGCGAGAAAGCCCCACTTCACGCTATTGAAGCCCTTTTGGATGTTTTCTGCACCCAGGCTTGGGCCAATACTGCGCTCTTCTATGATTTCCATAGGGGCGGCCAACGCCCCGGCGCGCAGCAGGAGAGCCAAACTATTGGTTTCCGCAGCGGTGAAATTTCCGGTAATTTGAAAACTGTTGCCGAACTCCCCTTGAATACGCGCCACAGAGATTGCTTCACCTTTGCCGCGTTCAAACAACAAGATTGCCATCAGCTTTCCAACGTTGTCGCGCGTCAGGTCACGCATGACCCGCCCGCCCACCGCATCCAGCGAAATGCTGACTGCTGGCCTCTGGTTTTGATCAAACGTTGTCGCCGCATTGTTGAGGCGGTCCCCTGTAATGACGACCTGCTTCTTCACAATGGTGGGTTGACCATTGCGTTCAAGATAACGTTCCGATCCAAATGGTACGGGCCCGCCCCCTTCGAGTGCTGCACGCGCTTCAGCGCCTTCATCAACCATGCGAACTTCCAATGTCGCAGTGCGGCCAATCATCTCTTTGGCCGTCGCGACATCTTGAATTCCAGGCAGTTGCACGACGATGCGGTCCAAACCCTGCTGCTGGATCACCGGCTCAGCAACACCCAATTCATTGATACGGTTGTGCAGAGTCGTGATGTTTTGCTTGAGCGCCTGCTCCTGGATCGTGCGCGCTGCCAATGGCTGAATGCTCGCCACCAGCTTTACATCCGTTCCATCCGTGGACTCCACCGTGCTGAGTTCGGTGAACTGATCCTGCACGATACGCCGGGCAGCTTCGGCCGCCTGCGCGTCACGGAAGCGAATTTCAATGGTTTGCCCGTTGCGGCTAATGCCGCCATGGCGCACATTTTTTTCCCGAAAGGCAGTGCGGATATCACCGGCCAGCGATTCAGCGCGCTTGGTCAACGCCGCCTCCATGTTGACTTGCAACATGAAGTGAACGCCACCGCGCAAATCCAAGCCCAAGTACATGGGCGACGCGTGCAGCGCCGTCAACCAAGTGGGCGAACGTGACAACAAATTAAGCGCCACGACGAAACTAGGGTTGGTTGCATCTGGGTTCAGTGCCTTTTGGATGGCATCCTTGGCCTTGAGCTGGGTGTCGGTATCGCCAAAGCGTGCCTTGATGGAAGCACCCTCCATCGCCACAGATTCCGGCGTAATGCCTGCGGTTTTGAGAACCTCTTCGACCCGGCTCAGCGCAGTAACATCCAGCTTTACCGAGGATTTGGCGACCGAGACCTGAACGGCCGGGGACTCACCAAACACATTAGGCAGTGCGAACAGGCCGCCTACCAACAGTGCGATCAAGATGATCGCGTATTTCCACACCGGGTAACGGTTCATGATCGCAGGGCAGTCCAGATAGAGAAAAAGTTACAACAAATAATTAAATTAATTATTACTTGATCGAGCCCTTGGGCAAGACTTGGACCACGGCGCTGCGCTGGATCTGGATCTCGACACCGCTGGACACTTCCAAGCCCAGATAGTTGTCGCCAACCTTGCTGATCTTGCCCAATACGCCACCGGCCGTAACCACTTCGTCGCCCTTGGCAACCGCATCGATCATGGACCGGTGTTCCTTCTGCTTTTTCATCTGCGGGCGGATCATTACGAAGTAAAGCACCACAAACATCAAAACCAGTGGCAGCATGCTCATCAGGGAAGATGACATGTCGCCCCCGGCAGCAGCAGCGGGAGCAGTTTGGGCAAAAGCAGAGGAAATAAACACAGGCTAACTCCACAAAACAGGGGACAAGAAAAGGCGCGCCACCCTGTTACAGGTGGCGACTGTGCACTTGGGCAACCCTTGATTGTAGACGGGCGGGGCCGAATGCTGTCCTTTTAGACAACAACTTGTCCCCAGGCCGGGTCAGGCCGCACGGTGAAAACGCTCCAACAACACCGACCACTGCTGACGCGCAGCCGCCAAATGGCGGGCCTTCACGTGCCCGTAGCCACGAATCTGCTCCGGCAGACGGGCAAAAGCCACCGCCGCGTCCCGGTTACCAGCGTTGAGTTGGGGCAGCAGACCTTGCACCGCATCCTTGTACTCCTGCACCAGCGCACGCTCGTGGCGGCGTTCTTCGGTGTAGCCAAACATATCCAGCGGGCCACCACGCAGCAGCTTCAATGGCGCCAGCAAGCGGAACGCACTTTGCATCCATGGGCCGTAACTGCGTTTTTGCAACTCGCCGGCCGCATTGGTCTTGGCCAACAATGGCGGCGCCAAGTGGTAGTTCAGCTTGAAGTCGCCTTCAAACTGGGCGTTGACATTGGCCAAAAAGGCCTTATCAGTATGCAGGCGAGCCACTTCGTACTCGTCCTTGTAGGCCATAACCTTGAACAAATAACGGGCCACGGCCTGGGTCAGCGGCAGGGCTTCGCGCTTGGTGGTAGCGTCTGATGTCGGCACGATGCCGGATTCGGCCTTTCGCACCGTGTCCACGAAGCTGGAGTAGCTGGCGGCATAAGCCGCGTTCTGGTAGCCGGTCAAAAACTCGACCCGCTTGGCCACCAGCTCGTCCACCGACTGCGTGGTGCGCGGCGTGAAGCTGATGACCTGACCCGGGTTCAGCAGCTTTTGCACGGCCGGCCAGTCCAGCGCGGCCTGGCGACCCCAGGCGAAGGCGGTCTTGTTGTTCTCGATGGCAACGCCATTGAGTTCAATCGCCCGCATCAGCGACGCAAACTCCAG
>NZ_JANXUQ010000062.1 GCF_025356155.1 Rhodoferax sp.
GCCACCACCGGGCGCACGGCGCACAGGCAGTGGCTCGCCACCAAGCGGCAGCCCGCGCAGCGCGGCACATCCGACCCGCCGCGGGCGCGGAAGGGCTTGCTGCTGCGCGCCAAACGCGCGGTGCGCAAGCGGGCAACGGCGTGTGGCGCTTGGGGAGGAACGCGGGGCGTTGCGTCGTCAGGTGGGGTGGCATTCATACTTATAAAATCTATTCACAATTTAACATAAGCATTTGTTTTTAAATAAACTTAATTCAAAAATATCTATTCATATAATCATTCATGCCTCGCCCCGCAGACCTTACCCAAACCATCCTCCAGGCCTTGATGCGCCAAGGCGGCGCGCTCAGCAGCGCGGAGCTGCAGGCCCAGCTTGGCGTCAGCCAGCCCACGGTGTCGCGGGCGATGGCGCCACTCATACAGTCTGGCGCGGTACAAAAGGTGGGGGCTGCGCGCAAGCAGCGCTACGTGTTACCCCGCACCGTGCGTGATGTGGGGCGCAGCATTCCGGTCATGCGCATCGACGCGCAGGGCCAGCCTAGCCCCTTTGCGCGCCTGGTGCCCCTAGCGGGTGGTGCGGTTTGGGTGGATGAAGAAGACGGATTGAGCAAACGCTTTGATGGCCTGCCCTGGTTTCTGGACGACATGCGACCCCAGGGCTTCATGGGCCGCACGTTTGCGCACACCTACCCCGAGCTGCAACTGGGCAACGACCCCCGCTATTGGAGCGACGACGACGTACTGCGTGCACTGGCCCTGTGTGGTGACGACCTGCCCGGCAACCTGGTGGTGGGCGAGCCCGCCTTTGCGCGCTTTCACACCCTGCCCCAGCGTGCCAGCCGTGCTGCGTCTGCTGACGACTACCCCGCGCTGGCAGATGCTGCCATGCAAGGCACCTTGGGTGGCTCGTCCGCCGGGGGCGAACAGCCCAAGTTCTGCACCACCACGGCCGGGCGCCCCGTGCTGGTCAAGTTCTCACCCGCGGGCGATGCGCCCACCGACCAACGCACGCGCGACCTGCTGGTGTGTGAACACCTGGCCTTGCAAACCCTGGCAGACGCAGGCATCCGCGCTGCCACCACGCAGATATTCACCGGCGCGGGCCGCGTGTTTCTGGAGGCCGAGCGCTTTGACCGTACCGCCCAGGGCCCGGCAAGTGAAGGCGGCCTTGTGGGCCGCGTGGGCATGGTCTCATTGATGGTGTACGACGCCGAATACGTCGGCGCCATGGACAACTGGGCCGCCACTGCTGACCGCATGCAACAGCGCCAACTGCTGCGTCCCGAAGATGCCCGCACCCTGCGCCTGCTGGAGGCCTATGGCGTGCTCATCGCCAACACCGACCGCCACTACGGCAACATCTCTTTGCTACTGCAAGACGACGACTGGGTGCTGGCACCCGCCTACGACATGCTGCCCATGCACTACGCCCCCGTGGGCGGCGAGCTGGTGCCGCGCAACTTTGCAGAGCGCCCCTTGCAACCCACTGCCGCCACGCTGCCCGAATGGCCGCGGGCTCTGGCACTGGCCCGTACATTCTGGGTGGCCGCTGCGGGGGATGCGCGCATATCGGCAGGCTTCAGGCAGATTGCGGCGGGTGCCTTAAGCCATATCGGCCGCTAGCCCTCGTGGAATATGCTCTATCAGCTACAAAATTCAGAGCATTGACAATCTGGATGCCCCTAAGCCACCAACCCATCCCACACCAGCTTCAGCCCCGTCAACAGCATGCCCGCGTAGAGGAAGCGGTAGAACAGCACCTGGCTGATGCGCCGCGCCCAGTGCACGCCAATCCACACCCCAATCGGCGCAATCGGCAGTAACACCAGCGATGTGGTCATGTTGCGCGTGTCCAGCAGGCCCAGCCAGGCATAGGGAATCCACTTGCACAGGTTCACCACAAAGAAGAAAAACGCCATCGTGGCCGTGAACTTAATGGGCGACAGCTTGAGCGGGATCACATACGCATTGATGGGCGGCCCGCCCGCATGCGCCACAAAGCTGGTAAAGCCCGACAGCGTGGTCAGCACCGCGCCCAGCCACTTGGGCGGTAAGGGGCTATCGGGCTTGGGCGGAAACAACAGGCGCTGCGCCAGGAACAGCAGGGTGAACACACCCACGATGGCCGCCACCGTGTGCGCGTTCAGCAGCTTGAACAGCAGCGCCCCCACGATGATGCCCAGCACCCCGAAGGGAAGAATGAAGCGCAGTAGCGCGCGGTCAAAGTCCTTGCGAAATGCGGCAATGCCCAGAATGTCCATCAACAGCAGCACCGGCATCAGAATGGCCGCTGCCTGCGGCACGGTCACCGCCAGCGCCATCATGGGCACGGCCAGTGAGCCAAAGCCCGCGCCGAAGCCGCTCTTGCTGATGCCGAGCAGCAGGACGGCGGGGATGGTGACGGCGTAGAAGGTGGGGTCGGTGATCATGGGTTTGCACCATGCCTTTCGCTCCAAGCGGCAAGCTCCAACGGTCTTATGCCAAAGCGCACGGCGTTCCCGGGGTGCAAGGCGGCAAACTCTTCCAGTACCAGTTGGGTGAAGTGGGCCTTGTCCGCCGCGGCAACTGCCGCGGGCACCCTGGCATCCACAGCGGAAGGGGTTGCGGCCTCGTTGTTTTTGACGATACTGGCTACCACTTCGCTCAAAGCCTGGCGGTAGCGCAGGCGAAAGATGTCGGGCGGCACTATGTTTTGCTTGACCGCCACGTACTGCTGGCATGAGCGCTCGTAGGCCCACACAAACACGTCGCGCAGCAGCTCAATGCGGTTGAGCTCATACACGCCAATCATGGCGTCCACGTAGGCCGCCTGCGGCACGTCGACAAAGGACAGCGGGCACACGTTGTGCCGAATCAGCGGTATGTTGGCTGCCAGCCTGGAGGTGCGCTTGTTCACGTCCTCAAACGGCTGAAGGTAGGGCACATGCACCATCAGAAAAAATGCCTGCTCAAACGGGTCGTCAATCTGCGCTGCCATCTGCATGACGATGCCAAACAGTTCCTCCACCCGCTGCGGCAGGGCCACCGGCAAATACACACTGCCACCGATCTCTACCGCCCGGCGGCGCAGGCGGCCTACCGCGGTTCGGTCGGCCATCAAACCATCTGATAAAAAGGCATGCAAGGCAATGATGCAGTCGGTGTTCAACTGGGCGTGTGCCGGATCGCTCAGGAGGGGGTCAAGCACCAGGTATTCAATGGCCTGCTTGTGATTCAGGATCATCTGGGTTTCCAACGCGTCCTTGCCCTCGGCCGCTTGGCCAAACTCGATCAGACGCTCGGTGTCGAGCCTGCTGTAGGTGTTGCCCTCCAGCCTTGAGGATGCCCAGGACAGGTCAATCAGCAAACGGTTGAGAATGTCGCGCGCAAAGGTGCCAGCCGGTGTGTGACCTGTGCTTGCTCTGCCCATGGCGTGCAACTGCTCCCGCAAACCTTGCGGCAAATAGGCCGTGTGGTTGGGGTGGTACTGCTCCAGAAAAGCCAGCTTGTAGCCCACAGGCGGACGCATGGCACGGGGTTGGCGCACGTAAGCTTTGATCGCCTCGCCTTCTGGCGAAGTTGGCACGTAAACCTCAGCCACAGCCTGTACCGTGTCCGCTGCCTCATGGGCAGACACAATTCCGTTAACGACCTGCCGCGTGCCCACATAACGCGCCGCCCGCGCCTCGCCCAACATCTGAACCTGCCCCTGCGCCACCAAGGTGGCCAGCCGACGCTGCAGCGTGCGTCGCTTCAAGTTGTGGCCCAGCGCCCGCGCAATGGCCTCTATTCCCAAACCATCGGCTTGCGCAGCAATCAGCGTGAACAGCTGGTCAAGCTCAGTTTGGGGCGTAGTGCGTGGCATGTGTGCTGGTTGGGGTGGAATCGCGCCAGTATCGCGCCACTTTAAGTGGCGCGCAAGGTGTTTCACGTCATTTTAAGTGGCGCGATTCGCATCTCCACACGCTGTTGACCAGTGTGTGCATGGGCCCACAATGCAGCACCAGTCTTATTTCAACCAGAGAATTTGCAATGAAAACACTATTCACCTCCCTGCTGCTCAGCAGCCTTGCGCTGGCCGCCAGCGCCGAGACCATTGGCAGCGTCAGCACCACCTTCAAACTGCTCAGCCCCAACGACAAGGTGGTGGTCGATGTGTTTGACGACCCGGCGGTAGACGGCGTGGCCTGCTACCTGTCGCACGCCAAAACCGGCGGCTACGCCGGTGCGCTGGGTATTGCAGAAGACACGTCAGACGCCGCCGTGGCCTGCCGCCAGGTCGGCCCCATCCGCTTCAAAGAAAAGATCGACAAGGAGGACGAGGTGTTCAACGCCCGCTCCTCCTTCCTGTTCAAGCACGTGCGCGTGGTACGCATGGTGGATGTGAAGCGCAACACCCTGGTCTACCTGGTGTACTCGGACAAGATCATTGACGGCAGCCCCAAGAACAGCGTGACGGCCGTGCCGGTACCGGCTGACCAGCCGATTCCTGTCAAATAGGGTTCATATGAAGAATCGGGCTGCAGCCCCTGTGGAATAAGCATGATTGGGTTTTTAACTGGTTTTAAATACAGTGTAAAGGCGAGGCGTCAAGGGCCCTTGATTCAGGAACAGCCATGAAGAAAACGCCGAGCATTCCCGCCGCGGACAATGCCGACTCCACCCTATTTACCAACATCCGCGCGCTGATTGAGTCCGCTCGCAACACGGTTGCCCGTGGCGTTGATCTGGTGCAGGTGCATACCAATTTTGAGATCGGTCGGCACATCGTTGAGTTTGAACAGCAGGGCGAGGGTCGGGCGGAATACGGCACGCAAATGCTCAAGGGCTTGGCCGAACGCCTGACTGCCGAATTTGGCAGTGGCTTCTCAGCCACCAACCTCAAACTCATGCGTCAGTTTTATGTATTGCACGCCCAAAGAATTGGTCAGACGTCGTCTGGCTTATTCGACACTCGGCCACAGCAATCAATAGGTCAGACACCGCCTGACCTTTTGGCCACCACCCAAAACCGCCCGTTTTCCCTCAGCTGGTCCCACTACGTTTTTCTGCTGGGTATCAAAAAGGCCGAAGAACGCAGCTTCTACGAAATCGAATCTACCCAGCAAAACTGGACGCTGCGTGAACTGCGCCGACAGTTCCAAAGCGGCCTGTATGAGCGCCTGGCCCTGAGCCGCGACCAAGACGGCATTCGGCAATTGGCCCAACAAGGGCAAATCGTCAGCCGACCCAGCGACCTGCTCAAAGAACCGCTGGTGCTGGAGTTCTTGGGGCTGTCAGAGCAAGCGCGTTTCTCTGAGTCTGACCTTGAAGCGGCCATCATCAACCAGATCGAACACTTCTTGCTGGAGCTGGGCAAAGGCTTTCTGTTTGAGGCGCGTCAAAAGCGATTCACCTTTGACGACGACCACTTCTTTGTGGACTTGGTGTTTTACAACCGCCTGCTGCGGTGCTATGTGCTGATCGACCTCAAGATCGGCAAGCTCACGCACCAGGATTTGGGCCAGATGCAGATGTACGTCAACTACTTTGACCGCTACGTCAAAACCGATGCGGAAGCCGCCACCGTTGGCATTGTGTTGTGCAAGAAGAAGCATGAGTCGCTGGTGGAAATCACCCTACCCAAAGACGCAAACATCCACGCCCGGGAGTACCAACTCTATTTGCCCAGCAAAGAAGAGCTGCAAATGAAACTCACCGAATGGGCTGGGATTGATGGTGAAATCGGGCTCTAGCCCTCGTGGAACATGCATTAGCAGCTATCAATTCATGAGCAACCCAGTACGCCACACGTTTGAAACGCCAGAGCAGCTTCACGCGTGGCTGCGGGCACACCACGCCAGCGAGCCTGAGCTGTGGGTGCGCATGTTCAAGAAGGGCACAGGCCAGGCCTCAGTAACCTGGGACGATTGCGTGGTGGCCGCTATTTGCTGGGGCTGGATCGACGGGATACGCAAGGCCTTGGACGACACCTCGTTTGTGCAACGCCTGACCCCACGCCGCGCGCGCTCCAACTGGTCGCAGAAAAACGTGCAGCATGCCGGGCGGCTGATAGAGCAGGGCCGCATGCAAGCCGCTGGCCTGGCGCAGGTGGAGGCCGCCCGCAGCGACGGGCGCTGGGCTACCGCCTACGCCGGCAGCGCCACCATGGTGATGCCCGAAGACTTTTTGGCGGCGCTGCAGCACGACCCGGCTGCCCATGCCTTCTACGCCACGCTCAAGCGCGCGAGCCAGTTCACCATCTACTACCGGCTGCACAGCGCCAAGCGGCCGGAAACGCGGCAGAAGCGGATGGGGGAGTTGTTGGCCAAATTGGCGCGCGGCGAAAATCCTTGAAATTGGCCGGTAGCCATCTCATGACGTGAGCCGTATTGCGGCTCTATTCGCCGCATAAAATGCGGCGAATGTGGGTCATAATCACCGCATGCGCACCCGCCGCCCCGCCCACGCACCTCGCTATATCTGGCAACTGCCTGAATGGCCCCACCTCACCTATGACGCGGCCACCTTGGCCGCACCCCTAGCCCAAGTGCACCGGGCACAGGGCCAACTGATGGGCCGCATGGCAGAGCTGGGCTTGGCGCAGCGCGAGCAAGCCACCTTGCAGGTACTCACCCAAGAAGTCATAAAAACCAGCGAGATAGAAGGCGAGCGCCTCAGCCTGGATGCCGTGCGCTCGTCCATCGCCCGCAGGTTGGGGCTGGACATTGGAGCGCTCGCCCCCAGCGACAGGCATGTGGACGGCGTGGTGGACGTCGTGTTGGACGCTACACGCAGCTTTGACCAGCCCTTGACCGCAGAACGCCTGTTTGGCTGGCACGCCGCCCTGTTCCCCACCGGCTACAGCGGCCGGTCGCGCATCACCGTGGCTGCATGGCGCACGGATGCCAGTGGCCCCATGGAGGTGGTGTCCGGCCCTGTGGGGCGCGAGAAGGTGCACTTCACTGCGCCGCCTGCCAGCACCTTGTCCGGGCAAACCGCAGCATTCTTGGATTGGTTTGAGGCAGCCCCGCTTGGCGACGCCGTCATCAAAGCCGGGCTGGCCCACCTGCGGCTGGTGACCCTGCACCCGTTTGACGACGGCAATGGCCGCATCAGCCGGGCCGTGGGCGACATGGCGCTGGCCCGTGCAGAAGGCACAGCCCAGCGGTTCTACAGCCTCAGCGCCCAGCTACAGCGCGAACGCAAAGACTATTACGACCAACTGGAGGCAACCCAAAAAGGCCCGCTGGACGTGACCCCCTGGCTCAACTGGTTCCTGGGCTGCCTGCTGCGCGCCGTGCAGGGCGCAGACGCCACATTGGCGGGCGTGCTGGACAAGGCCCAGTTCTGGCAACGCTGGGCCGGCACACCCATGAACGGGCGGCAGACCCAAGTGTTGAACCGCGTGCTGGACGGCTTTGAAGGCAAGCTCAGCAACGCCAAGTGGGCGGCGCTGGGCAAGTGCTCTGCCGACACTGCGCTGCGCGACATCAACGACTTGCTGGCCCGTGGCGTGCTGCGCAGGCTGGAGGGCGGAGGGCGTAGTACGGGGTACGTGTTGGTCAAATAGGGCTGTAGCCCTCGTGGAGTGTGTGCAAGCAGCTATTAAAAATGTAGCATAGCCCAGCGGGTCCTACTCTGTCTCAGCCGAGGGCATGGTGCCCGGCAGCTCTGCAAACTTTGCCGCCATCGTGGGGTTGCCCCGTGTCAGCTTCTTGATCGTCAGATCGTCGGCCTTGTCGTTGGCGAGTCGCAAATTGTTCGCGGACTTGTGCAGCGCTTCCTTGGTTTTTTCCAGGTCCTTGATTGCTTCGTCGATGCGCTTGATGGCTTCTTCAAAGCCTTCGGAGGCCAGGCGCCAATTGCGACCAAACGCAGTCTTGAATTCGTCGAGATGGGTTTCGAACTTCGTAATGTCCACGTTCTGCGATCGCACCAGCGCCAGCTCGGACTTGTACTTCATCGCATTCAAAGCGGCATTGCGCAACAGCGTGATCAGGGGCACAAAGAACTGCGGCCGCACCACATACATCTTCGGGTAACGGTGCGACACATCGACGATGCCGCTGTTGTACAACTCGCTCTCCGGCTCAATCAGGGACACCAGCACCGCGTACTCGCACGCCTTTTCAGTGCGGTCTTTGTCCAGCTCTTTCAGAAAATCTTCATTCCTCTTCCTGGTCGCCGTTTCATCGCTCTCGTTCTTCATCTCGAACATGATGGAAACGATCTCGGCGCCGTTCTCATCCGACTCGCGAAAAATGTAGTCGCCCTTGCTGCCGGTGCGGGCGTCGTTGTCTTTTTCAAAATGCGCCCGCTGGAAGGCGGCAGCACGGATGCGGTTGAACTCGATTTCGCAGTGCTGCTCCAAGGTTTCGCCAACCATCTTGGTCGATAGCCGTGCTTTCATGTCACGCAGGCGCTCAATCGCTCCATCGCGCTCCTTGATCTGCAGCTCGTATTTCTCTTTGATGGCCTTTTCTTCCAGCTGACTTTTCACGGTGATGAGGTTGAGGTCACTTTTCAACCCATCGCGCTCCCGGGCGACGACCCCGACGGCTTCATTCACGGCAAGCTGGCGCGCTACCTCGCCGGCCTCCAGCTTGGCTTGCAGCGCCTGAATTTCGGCGTCCTTTTTAGCGGCAGCCGCCTGCAGCTCATGGGCCAGCTTGGCCTCGGCCAACTGAGCAGCAGCTTGCTGCGCGTTGCGTGCATGTTCAAGTTCGTTTGCCAACTGATCGCGCTCTTTGCTCACCGTGCCCAAAGCCTCCGCCACCGCCAGTTTGCGGGCTACCTCAGTGGCAGCGAGCTGGGCCTGCAAAGCTTGAACTTCTGCATCCTTGCGCGTCGCGGCCACTTGCAGCTCATGGGCCAGCTTAGTCTCGGCTAGCTTAAGCGCCGCCTGCTGGTCCAGCTTGGCCTGCGCAAGCTCGTTGGCGACGGCATCGCGCTGTTTTTCTACCGTACCCAAGGCCTCGGCCAGCGCAAGCGTGTTCGCCACCTCGCCCGCGTCGAGTTGGGCTTTCAGCGCTTGAATCTGGGTGTCTTTGACCGCCGCTGCCTTTTGCAGCTCATTGGCAACCTTTGCCTCGGCCAAAGCAATCGCGTCGCGCTTTTCTCGCTCGGCCAGTTCCAGCCGTTCGTGCAACTGTTTTTCAAAATCACCATCACGTACTTGCTTAAGGATGTCGGCGTACCCGGCCTCGTCGATTTTGAATGCTTTGCCACAGTGGGGGCAGATGATTTCATGCATGGCGACTGGACCTCTTCTTTTAGGTTGGGCTGGTATCCAACTGAGCCGCCCTCGACTCACTCAACGCTGGCGAAAAGATGATTGGCATCATCAATCACGTGGAAGCGATGAAGGAACGAATTTCGACTCAGATCAGGGTTGAGAAACGCGGAGGCGTTGGGCACTCGGGATTGGTGATGTAACTGCGGATCTTGGTGATCTCCAAAGTGCGTCCACCGCTAGATGCGAGCCTTGCAGCTACTTCAACCAGGTTTTCTTGATTGCATCAAAGTCGATAGTCTTCCATTCCTCCTTCCACAGTTCGAAGTAGGGGATGTCATTCGACGATGGTGCCGGATCGCAGGGACCAACTTTCACAAGTGATGGGATTACAACGGCCTCGCCAATCAACAGCGCTTCTCCCGCTCCCATTGACGGCAACTTGTCGCAGAGATTGCCAAGCGTATCGGGGAGGAGGCGGGCGACGTAACTTTGGTCGTTCGGGTTCGTCAATCGCATCGCTAGGAAATTGCTGCACTGTGAAAAAATGGTTTCAGAAATCTCCGAAGGCCGTTGACTGGAGAGCAACAAGGTGACGCCGTACTTGCGCCCCTCCTTTGCGATGCGTTCAATTGACAGTTTGGAAGCTCTGAATCTTGCAAGATCACTATTCGGAACGTATTTGTGCGCCTCTTCATAGACCAAGAGAAGTGGGGCATCGCTATTGATCGCCTCGCCGGCATTGCTTCTCAAAACCTTGTAGTAATAGCCATATTCAAAGAGCAACCTTGAGATGAGCGAAACAGTAATGCTCAGTACCTCGAAAGGAACACCGCTCAAATCTATAACAGTGACATTTGCGCTATTTTTTCCGTACCCTATAAGACTTTGAAGCGTGCCCTCTAGGGTAGCAGTTTGGGCTACCGCACCGAAGAGAAAACCTAGGCGATCCTGTGCAACTTTTGACTCGAACCGAGTGAAGAATTTGTCCAATGATTTATCTGCGTAACTGCCGTTCGTGACGCTCTGAGCCTTCGTTTGGTGGAACTCCAGACGACTTTTGAAATACTTATCTAAGCGCTGTTGTGAATTCAATTGCAAACCATGTGATGGATCTGTCTTTCCTTCTGCCAATAGGGAGTAGGAAGCATCCTTGATCATGTACCGCGTTTCATCCTTGGCATTGACGGTCTCGTTCTTGATATTGAACAAGGCATTCAACACCTCTTGAATTTCGAACTTTAAAGGGCTGTCGTAGAAAACTGACTTCGCTGTGGGATTATGATTTTTTTTGTTCTCCGTCACGAGTTGTCGAAACACTGATGATTGGTTGTAGTTGTCGCGTTCACCCGTATCCAACAATATCTCCTCCAACTCCTCACTATTGAGCAGCCAATACGGTAGTTGGAGACTGTTTGCTTCCAGAAAATTTGCATCTGGAAAGGCAGTCTTGTACTCAGAGTGGATATCAAAAATAACAACGTGAGAGTTGTTCAACACATAGTTGCCTTTTTTGGCCGCCACTGCTGTCTGGATGATCTTGGAAATAGTGTGCGATTTACCCGCCCCAGTCGACCCAACCACTGCAATGTGCTTGTTGAAGAATCGATTTCCGTCCACCGGAACTTGGATCGAAGAATTTGAAACAAGTGTGCTGAACGCGAATCTCTTCGGCGACTCAACCGACTCCTCAAAAATTTTCTTGATGTCCGCTTCACTGGCGGGTGATACGCCTGTCGGCGGAATAGTCAACGTATCTCCGCCACGGATGAATTTGCCGTCACGGATGATGCCAAGCGGGAGCGCCTCAATAATGTGTCTGCGTTCAGCCTTCTCTGTGACTTCGATACAGAAGTTCTCAATAATCGCAATAAGTGAGCAATCTTCGCTATCAGAAATCCGAAGGTAGGAGCCAACTTTAATGCTCTTGCCATCGGAGAACGCTGCAATATCTTGTACAGATATCTTCACCTTATCGGGGAAGACTGCGATTACTTCCGCCTTGATTTCATTTGGATTGCTCATATTCAGAATACCTCGTTGATTAAATACAGACTAGGAACTTTGATCGAATGACATGAAACACCCGTTGGTATGTGATTCACTTCCAATGGCGACGACTTGAAGAAGTCGAAAACTTCAATAAACGATCCCTTGAGCTCCTTCCCCATAGGCTTGATTTGCTCAAGACTGGGGATGAATTTGAGTTTTATTAAGTTGTCTTTCGTGGGGGCAGATGCAACCAGTTTGGGATCGAAGTCCGAACCTTGGAATGGATAGCCATCTACAAAATTAATGCCCTGCTGAAGTAAATTTTTCTTAAGTGCGATCAGATCCTGTATTGGAAGGTCGCGCAAGATCACATAGGGGCAAAACCTATCTTTCTGCGGCGTTGATTTGTGCTCCACGTGAGAGAACCGGTTGCCCAAATTGCTAAGCAGCGTGGTGACTTTGGATATTTCAAACTCGCCAGCTGTATCAATGACAAATATCCGTGACGCACAAGGAACTTTTGTAGAGGCGAACTTAAAGTGCTTGCGCTTGATGGATTTTGCATAGTATTCATCGCCGAACTTTTGATGCAACCATCGATTGAAAACAATCTCTTTGCAGTTGATTCTGGCAAGGAAGTCTGCTTTTGTGATTTTCCGATCTTTAATGTCCTGCTTGACCGCTAGCCGTTGGATTGCATTGATGGCATTCGGGTAGTAGAAGACCTCCGCGTCTTCCTGCGAACAGATGGCTATTTGCGTCTTCAGCGTGGTCACGATCTGGCTTTGCTGGTTCTCGTACGAGGGGGCATCTATATTGATTTCGAGCAGGTTTTGAAAATGCGCGAGCTGTGCGTCCGAAAGCTTGAGTCTTTCGTGTTCCAGTTGCTTGGTTTTCTTTTTGTCTTTATCGCTTTCTGTGTATGTCAGAAAGTTTTCTTTCAGGAAGTTCAAGTTAAATGGCTGCTTAAGTTTGTCTTGGCCACTTTTGTAGTGTCCGAAAACACGGTATCGCAACTGTTGCTTCTCAAACTGACCTGCTTTGTGATAGTGCCGGAGCATCTGAATGACCGCATCTTTGATAACTGAATGGTTGTATTCGGTGCCTTCATAGTATTTGCATTGCACTAAAACGTCATCACTCCCGTCTGTGAAATCAATATCTTCGATGCCTTCGATCACCACGCTGGCACTGCCAGAGCTTGCGCCAAGTATTTTCAATATGGTGTGATCAAACTGGTAGAAATAGCCTTTGATCGTGGCATTTGCGGAGCGATTCGTCACTGCTTTTATTCCTCTTGGACTATTTTGAAATGAACACTTGAACTCGCCGAGTGACTTGTAGATTCTTTTCGGTAAATGTCACAGGTAAGGCGCGAGGCCAAAGTGCTCGTTGTTTCATACACACAAAGCCTTCCCAAAATCACCATTGCCGCCCACCCCCACAACCAACCTATACGTGGCCCTCGTAGCCGCCACATAAAACACCCGCGCCGCATCCTTCTCATCTTCCCCCGCCGCAGGCATATGCCCCACGCCGGGTAGCGCCACCACCGGAAACTCCAGCCCCTTGCTGACCTTCATGGTCATGACTTGAATAGCGTTGGCGCCCGGATTGAAGTCCCCCGCCCGTTTGCGCACATTGAAGGGCAGCTTGCGCTGCGCCAATGCATCAGCGCACAAGTCCATCGTCTTCCAGTCCGCACACAAGATGGCCATATCGCCCCATGCATGACCCTCTTGATGCGCTTGGCCCAAGTGGTCCGCAATCGCAAATGCTTCGTCACGCAATGTGGGTAGCCGCATGATCAGCGGTGCCTCGCCATCGCGCCCGCAACTGATGGGCTTGAGCAACGGGATGCCGTCGTCGTCTTTCTCTTCCGCCGTCAGCAGGTCGGCCGCCACCAGGCTGGCGGTTTGCAATATCTGTTTGGTGTTGCGGTAGTTGATCTTCAGGATGGTGGTGCGGCCCTGCGCCTGGATGCCCACGCTTTTGAAGCTGAACTGTTTGCTGCGCGCGCGTTCGTAAATGCTTTGCGCATCGTCGTACAGCACCAGCAGGCTGTTGGTGGTGGGGTCCACCATCTGCGTGACCAGCCGCAGCCACTCAGGCGCGAAGTCGTGGCCTTCATCGATCAGCACCGCCTGGTACTGCCCGCTGGGAATTTGGTTGCGATCCACCGCGCGGATAACGCGGTCCACCAGGTCGTTGGAGTAGTTGGGGCCTTGCGGTGGCATGGCCTGCCCGGAGTATTTGAGCTGGTCGTAGCACCACTTGTGAAAATGCCGCGCATGCACCTTGCCGGCCAAGCCCTTGGCGTTCATCACGTTGTGCAGCTTCACGCCCAGCGGCTCGTTGAAGCAGAGGATGAGGATGGGCTTGGTAGCGGCGGTACTGGCTTTTGCCAAGTATTCCGCGCGGTAGCCCAAGATCATGGTCTTGCCCGAGCCGGCCACGCCGTGGATGACGCGGTGGCCATCGCCCAGGCTGCGGGCCAGCTGCTCCTGCTGGATGTCCATCACCCGCATGATGTCGGGCAGCGCGGCGTCTTCGTCGTTGTCGTCAAACAGCGCGGTTTGCAAATTTGACCCGTGTGGCACCCGCACTTGCGGAAACATGATCCAGCGCACGCGGTCCAGTTGCGGCAGGCTCATCACGCCGCGCATCATGTAGGGGAACATGTCCCACAGGCGGCTTTGCAGTTCTTCCGCGCCCACGGTCTCCAGCATTTCGTCTTGGCACAGCACGCGGTGGGGCTCTATGGCGTGTTGCAGCTCCGCCGCCTCAAACTGTTTGC
>NZ_JANXUQ010000073.1 GCF_025356155.1 Rhodoferax sp.
AAGGACATGGGTATCACACGCTTGAGCGAACTGGCCGCCCACCCCGGTTTGAAGCTGGGTTTGTCCAACGAATTCATTGGCCGCGCCGATGGCTGGCGCGGCCTGGCCCAACGCTATGGGCTCAAACAAACGCCCGTGGGCCTGGACCATGGCCTGGCCTACGACGCGATAGGCTCCAAGCAGGTGGACGTCATCGACATCTACACCACAGACGCCAAAATAGATGCACTGGGGCTGCGCGTGCTGGAAGATGACCAGCACTACTTCCCACGGTATGACGCCGTACTGCTGTACCGGCTGGATGTGCCCATCCGCCACCCGCAAGCCTGGGCTGCCCTGCAAGCACTGGAAGGGCGTGTGAACGAGGCCATGATGATTGCGATGAATGCCCGCGCCGAACTGCAAGGTGTGGCCTTCGACGTGATTGCACGGGACCAGTTGGCCACACTGGCCCACGCGCCAACTTCCGCATCGCCCGCAACTACTGCAACTACTGCAACTACTGCAAATACGGCAAATACGGCAAATGCGGCCAAGAACGACAAAGACGCGGGCCAACGCGGCTTGTGGGCCAAATTGTTTGCGCCTGACCTGACCCGCCTGGCCATCCAACACCTGGTGCTGGTGGCCGCTGCCGTCACACTGGCCACGTTATTGGGTGTACCCATCGCAGTACTGACGATCCGCCAGCCGCGCCTGAGCGCCGCAGTGCTGGGTGCCACCGGCCTGCTGCAGACCGTGCCCGCGATTGCGATGTTGGCGGTGCTGATTTCGCTGCTGGGCAAGATCGGCACGCTGCCCGCGCTGATTGCGCTGACGCTGTATGCGTTTCTGCCGATCATGCGCAACACCGCCTCGGGCCTGAACCAGGTGCCTGTGGGCCTGCGCATGGCGGGTCAATCTCTTGGCCTGACCGCCCGCCAAAGTCTGCGCCATATCGAGCTGCCATTGGCCATGCCCACCCTGCTGGCGGGTATACGCACCGCGACCGCCATATCGATTGGCACGGCCACCATCGCCGCATTTGTGGGCGCCGGTGGTTTTGGTGAACGCATCGTCACCGGACTGGCGCTGAACGACCGCGAATTGTTGTTGGCCGGAGCCCTACCCGCAGCCTTGCTGGCCTTTTTGAGCGAAGCCATGTTCGAGCTGCTGGAGCGCAGCTTGCGCAGCAACAACTAGGCCGCGCAACCGCATGGCTACGTTCCACCGCCGGGGGCGCTGCGGCGCTCTTCCCGCTGGTGTCACATCTGCACACCCAGGCCGAACCCGCCTGGTGCGGCTTTCGCACCCTGGTGACCGTGCTAAACGCGCTGGAGCTGGCCGCCGCCGAAGGCCTGACGTTAGGCGAGGTAGGCTGCCTGGCATGCACCCACCGACCATGCGCTGGTGCTCGATGTAGCGCGCTTCAAATACCCGCCGCACTGGGTGCCGGTGGAGCGGCTGTGGGCCGCCAGGTGCGCGCTTGACAGCAGCACCCAGCAGCCCCGTGGCTACTGGCTGGTGGACCGGTCCGATAATTCGGAATCACCCATTGGCCTGAAAGCGCTGGTGGCACGCCTGGGCAGCATTGGTGCCCCCCTATGCCCGCCTACATGCTCGCTGCACGAGGTTGAACCCGGCTTCGGTTACCCTCCAACCTCTCAAGAAAAGGAAGCCCTATGAAAAAACTCAATATCACCATCACGCTGGAAATGTCTGTACCCGAAGACTGGGAGCTGGTGAAGACATCCGAAGGCGGCCAGGTTCTGAAGCTGCCCAACCAGCAATTCCTGGATCTGGCCATCGAGCCACTGTTCGCCACCGACCCGGAAGAGACCTGGTCCAGCACCGAAGACGATGACGCACTGAACGACATCCTCGACATGGTGGAGAGTGAAGTCGTCACCTACGAGTTCGTCACACACTAACATGCCCCCACGCTTGTCGTTGCACGTACTACGCTGCCCCCCGAGGGGGCTTAGTCGCCTTGGGGCGGCCCTGCGGCGACTATCGCGCCTATCCCCATGACCAGCCCGCAATGGTTTCTATTGATAGGCGGCCTGCTGCTGGTGCGGGGCCTGTCGGCCACCTTGTTGCGGCGCCTGCCGGTCACCCCCGCCATCATTTACCTTGCGGTTGGCATGCTGGTGGGGCCTAGCGCCCTTAACCTCTTTCACTTCAATCCGCTCAAGGAATCTGCGCTGCTGGAAACCTTGACCGAAGTCGTTGTCCTGATATCGCTGTTCTCGGCGGGCGTCAAAATGCCGGGCTCCTTCAATTTCACCCGCTGGCGTGCGCCCATTTTGCTGGCCACTGTGTCCATGGCGGTGTCGGTGGCACTGGTGGCGGCATTTGCAGTCATGGTGCTTGGCTTGCCGCTGGGTGCGGGCGTATTGCTGGGTGCCATATTGGCGCCCACAGACCCCGTGCTGGCCACCGACGTGCAAATCCGCCACCCCGGCGACCGTGACCAATTGCGCTTTACGCTGACCTGCGAGGCAGGCATGAACGACGGCAGCGCCTTCCCCTTTGTGATGCTGGGACTGGGCCTGCTCGGCCTGCATGAACTCGGCGATTCTGGCGTGCAATGGATGGTGTTGGAGGTGTTATGGGCTACCGCAGGTGCAGTGGCCATCGGCGTGGCGGCGGGCGTTGCACTGGCCCGTGTGGGCTGGATGTTGCGGCGCAGCCCGCAGAACCACGCGCTAATGGACGACTTCCTGGGTTTGGGCCTGATCGGCGTCGTCTACGGGTTGTGCGTCATGGTGGACGCCTGGGGCTTCCTGGCCGTGTTTTTTGCTGCAGTGGCGCTGCGCCAGACCGAACTAAAGCTTGCCAGAGAAAACAAGGCGCCAGAAGGCACCGAGCCACTGGCCCTGGTCAGCGATGGCTCCCTGGTGTTCAAGGAGCATCTGGAGCGTTTGTCTGAAATGGTCCTGGTCATTTTGATCGGCGGCACCTTGTTCCGCGACTCGTGGACCTGGGCGGCCGTGGGACTGAGTCTGTTTGTGTTTTTGATCGCGCGCCCCCTGAGCGTGATGGTCGGCTTGGTGGGCACCGGCACGGCGTGGAAGATTCGCGGCTTGTCTGCCTGGTTTGGCGTGCGCGGCGTGGGTTCGCTGTATTACCTGATGTATGCCATTCAGCATGGCCTGCCTGAGGCGCTGGCCCTACAGTTAATCCAGCTCACCTTGATCGTGGTGACGCTGTCCATCCTGTTGCACGGCACCAGTGTCAAGCCGCTGCTGGGTCTGTTCTGGAAACGCGCTAGACCCGCACCGGACGACCCGCCAAGCCCATAACCGTTCGATCGAACATACGGTTGCCAATCGCCCATTCATCACAAGAATAGAGGCCAGGCAGCCCGTGCTGTTCTGGCCCCAGCCCCGATCAAAACACATACCGCCCCAACGTCGTTTCACTTTTTGAAATCACTTTCAAGTGTCAACTTGCGGCTAGCCCTATGCCGTTGCTATCGCGGACCAGAATTGCGCGCGAGGACGGAAAAAGTGTGGCGAAGCATGGGGCCAGTTCAGTCTTTGGTTGGATACCGACAGATTTTGGCAAAATAAACTTGCCCCTGACTACTGTGGGCTAGGCTGTGGATAACAGTGTTCACAAGCCCCAAAAGCGGCGCCCCGCTTGGCTTTGCAGACCGTGCCTTTTTATTGGGCAGCGGTTGGCGCCGCAGATTTTCTGTGAGCGGATTGTGTTATGCCATCTGTCCCTCATCCGAGCGTCAATATCAGCGTCTAACGTGCTACCGACTCCACTACTACGCGTCGCAGTCCTGCACGAAAAGCGCCACGATTTGACCAACCACCCGTCGTCTTTCTCTTCTGTTGCAGCTTGTCTATAAACCGCGCAACGCGGGCGCATCAAACCCCCGCGCTTATTTGCACACCCAATCACTCGGCGGCACCCAACGGCAGTTGGACATCAGCCCGGATGGCAAGGGTGCTTCCGGTACTGCTGACCTCACCGGTTGCGCCACGACAGGGGGAGTGAGCGTCTTGGTGGTCGTCAACTCGCGCAGAATGCCGCCACCAGCAACGCTGCCCAGTGTCCTGCCCCGCCCCTGAATGCGGGCAATGCAGTCGGACTTGTCCTCGCCCTTGTGCGCATCACAACGCAGCAAAGCATTTCTCACAAATTCTGCTGGGCTTGTGGATTCATCCATGCGCCCGCGCCTGATCTCCGCCAGTGCGTTTTTGGCGTCCCGCAGGCAACTGTGTTTGTCAACGTTGGGCTGCTTCGCCCCGCACTCTGTCACTTCCCGTTTGTATCGTGCCTGGGCAGCAGCCAGTTCAACCGAAGTACGGGCAAAGGCCTGGGCGGCCAACAGGCTGGCCAGAACGACGAGGTATTTGGGTAGGTAAGTCATGTTCAGCAATCAAGTGGTGGGGTAGTCGTGGGCCCATGCACGTGCTGAGCCAAAAACCAGGAAAGGCGAACAGAAGTTCAACCGCTTACGCAAAGTATGGCACGGGTTGGGAGTGCCAAAAAAAACCCCTCTATTCGGACGTGTGCGCGGCTGAACCATGCGAAATGGGGCTGGCGCGAAAGTACTGGATGAAATTGCCGGTCCAACCAGAAGTCAATTGCAGGCGTTAGCAACCCTTCGTTGCGCCCCCGTAATCTTGGCTAGTCGATCCGCATCCTCTACGTAGTGGCGGTCACCCTGCTTGTCATTGGAGTAGATGATCCTGCCATTTTTGACCACGTCCAACTGCTGCATTTCACGATCACAGTTCTGCTGTTTAGTTGACGCCATCATGTCGCTAACGGCTTGCGCCTGGCGCGGGTCTTGGCGTCTGGAAACGTCATTCGGTCGCGCAGTCTGAACTGAGCCACTGGGTGGCGGATTGGCAACGATGACCGGCGCTGGACTTACCTGCAGTGGTGCGTAGTTGGATCTGTCGACCACAGTCGCAGGTCTATTTACATCCCAATTCGCTCCAGGGCCATCATATTTTTTTATTGGCACGGCACTCCTGTTTACCGCCGCAGATTGCTTCTTGCCGCGTGCGTCTGCGTCATCCTCACAAGGCGTTCCCTGGAAGACAGAACCGCCGGTGGCCGTCTTGCATTTAAAAACTTGCGCGCAAGCAATTGCATTGAAACTTGCGAGGATTGTTATCAGGTAGAACGTGCGTATATGCATGGCTATTTTTTGCCTTGGTTGACCGGCAATAGTTTAGTCTCTGAATTGAAAAAAAGTGCAGTCGCCATGGCCACGGTCGTAGCCCTCAACGGCGCCTTCGGCACCGATACATCCGAAAAATGCCGCGCGGTTGCGGTATCAGTGGGCTAAACACTTACTCCTTAATTAATAGCAAATAACGCTTATTCCGCGAGGGCTACAGCCCCATTTCTCTTACGTCAATAGGCCACAGCCTGCCCGTCCTTGCGTGGGTCGGAGCCCGCGACATAGGTGTCGCCTTGCTTCAGGATAAGCTGCGCACCGCCAAAAGCAAACACACCGTCACCGCCATCGGTCTGCACCGCGTGGCCGCGCGCCGCGAGTTCGCGC
>NZ_JANXUQ010000105.1 GCF_025356155.1 Rhodoferax sp.
TTTTTAAAGGGTGTAGCTATAAAATGCTATGGAAATATGAGCGGTATGCCTATATTCGACGAGGGCTAGAGGCTGTTTTTACTTTAGCATCGGCAGGTTCAGGCCATTGTCGCGTGCACTCTGCAGCGCAATGTCGTAGCCTGCATCGGCATGGCGCATCACGCCGGTGGCCGGGTCGTTGAACAACACACGGCCCAGTTTGTCCGCAGCCTCTGCCGTGCCATCGGCCACGATGACCACGCCCGAGTGTTGTGAGTAGCCCATGCCCACACCACCGCCGTGGTGCAGGCTGACCCAGGTCGCACCGCTGGCGGTGTTGAGCAAGGCGTTGAGTAGCGGCCAGTCGCTGACCGCATCGCTGCCATCCATCATGGCTTCGGTTTCGCGGTTGGGGGATGCGACCGAGCCGCTGTCCAGGTGGTCACGGCCGATGACGATGGGGCCTTTGAGTTCACCGCTCTTGACCATCTCGTTGAAGGCCAGACCAGCCAGATGGCGCTCGCCCAGGCCGATCCAGCAGATGCGTGCGGGCAAGCCCTGGAAGGCGATGCGTTCCTCAGCCATGTCCAGCCAGCGGTGCAAACCGGCGTGGTGGGGGAACAGCTCTTTCATCTTGGCATCGGTCTTGCGAATGTCTTCCGGGTCGCCACTGAGCGCCACCCAGCGGAAGGGGCCGACACCGCGGCAGAACAAGGGTCGCACATAAGCGGGCACAAAACCGGGATAGTCAAAGGCATTGGCCACGCCGTAATCCTTGGCCACCTGGCGCAGGTTGTTGCCATAGTCCACAGTGGGTATGCCCATGGCGTGGAAGTCCAGCATGGCCTGCACGTGCACTGCGCAGGACTCGCCAGCGGCTTGTGTCAGTGCGGCATGCTGTGCCGGGTCTTTTTGCGCGGCCTTCCATTGCTCCACAGTCCAGCCGCGTGGCAGGTAGCCGTTGATGATGTCGTGGGCCGAAGTCTGGTCGGTGACGATGTCGGGGCATGCCAGCTTTGCGCCTTCACCACCGGCCTTGGCGCGGCGTGCCAGTTCGGGCACGATATCGGCCGCATTGCCGCACAGCGCGATGGACACAGCCTTCTTCTCGCCCGTGTACTTGGCAATGCGGGCCAGCGCGTCATCCAGATCCCTGGCCTGCTCGTCCACATAACGCGTGCGCAGGCGAAAGTCGATGCTGCTTTGCTGGCATTCGATGTTCAACGAGCAAGCGCCTGCAAACGTAGCCGCCAGCGGCTGCGCGCCGCCCATGCCGCCAAGCCCAGCGGTCAACACCCAGCGGCCGGCCAGATCGCCGTTGAAATGCTGACGACCTGCTTCGACAAAGGTCTCATACGTGCCCTGCACAATGCCTTGCGAACCGATGTAGATCCAGCTACCGGCCGTCATCTGGCCGTACATCATCAAGCCCTTGCGGTCCAGCTCGTTGAAGTGCTCCCAGTTGGCCCATTTGGGCACCAGGTTGGAGTTGGCGATCAGCACACGCGGCGCGCCCTCGTGCGTGCGGAACACGCCCACGGGTTTGCCGGATTGCACCATCAGCGTCTCGTCGGGTTTCAGCTTGCGCAGGCTGTCCAGAATGGCTTCAAAGGCCGGCCAGTTGCGCGCCGCCTTGCCGATGCCGCCGTACACCACCAGTTCGTCCGGGTTCTCGGCCACCTCGGGGTCCAAGTTGTTTTGCAGCATGCGGTAGGCCGCTTCGATCTGCCAGTTGGCACAGCTTAGCGCGGAGCCACGCGGTGCACGCACGGGGCGGGCCTTTGCGTCAGAAAACGGAGATTGCGATTGTGTAGCCATGGCGGTGCTCCGGGGCAATGGTTGGTGCAGGGGTAAATAGTCTGTTAATGTAGTTGTCTATACAACTCAATGCAATAGCGGGTTAACCCTAGCGTGTATCAGATTGCGATTGCGCAGAAAGGTGGTCCACTGTAGGTTGTCAAGCGGTTAGGTGTTTGCCTGCACCATGTTGTCTATACAACTTGTACAATCCACTGAATCCAGCAGACTATCTGTCTACCATGACCCCACATCCATTGCCCGCCTACGAACAGGTCAAAGCGTTCGTCAAAGCCCAGATCAACCAGGGCGTTTGGCGCCCGGGGGATGCGGTCCCCAGCGAGGCCGCGTTGCAGCAGCAGTTTGGCCTGAGCCGTATGACCGTCAACCGCGCAGTCAAGGAGCTGGCGGTGGAGGGCGTGGTGACCCGCGTACAGGGCTCAGGCACCGTGGTGGCGCAGTTGCACCGCATCTCCAGCACCCTGGCGGTGCGCGATATCCATGAAGAAATTTTGGAACGCGGCCACACCCACAGCACCACCGTTTTGTCGGTAGAGACGGTCAAGGCGGATGCCGTGTTGGCACAGTCGCTAAAAGTACGCGCGGGTTCCAAAGTGTTCCATTCGGTGCAGGTGCATTTTGAGAACGGCGTGGCGATCCAGTTTGAGGACCGCTATGTCAACCCTGCTTCGGCCCCGCATTACATGGACGTGGACCTGACCCAGACCACGCCCACGCACTACCTGCTGGAGCACGCACCGTTGACCGAGGCCAGCTACTCCATCGAAGCCGCCTTGCCCAGCGCGCAAGAGGCCAAGGCGCTGGACATCAGCCCCACGGCACCCTGCTTGGTGATGAAGCGCAGAACCATCAGCGGTACCCGCGTGGCCAGCATTGCGCGCCTGGTCTATCCTGGTGTTCGCTACAGTTTCAGCGGGAATTTTCAACTATGAGCTGGCGCACCGTTCATCTGGCCGATGTGCCAGCAACGCCTTGGCGCAATGGCGGCGGTTTGACCCGTGAACTGGCGGCCTGGCCAGCGCAGGGCGCGTGGCGTTGGCGCATGTCGGTGGCCGAGGTCTCGGCCAGTGGACCGTTCTCACGCTTTGACGGCATCACGCGCTGGTTTGCGGTGCTGAAGGGGGCAGGGGTTGCGCTCACGGTGCGCACACCGTCCGACAGCGATGACGCCGGCAACTGCTTGCACCGGCTGACCGCAGCCGAATCCCCGCTGTGCTTCGATGGAGGCGCCGCCACACACTGTGATCTGCTGGGCGGCCCCACGCAGGATTTCAACCTGATGGTGCACGGCGACTGCCTGCCCGCCCGCATGGTGCGTGTACACGGTGACCTCAACGTATTGGCAGGTGCTACCAAAATAGTAGCGATATATGCAGTGGATTCGGGGGCTAGCGTGCGATTTAACGAAGAGGACTTGTTTGTATCGGCCGGTACGCTGGTCTGGCGCTCGCTGACCAAGGCGGCCACCGTGCATATCCGTGGCGCGCATGTGCTGTGGATGGAGTTGTCGGTATGAGTATTCAGCTTTGGGCCCATTGCCGCATAGCCACCATGGCGCCGCATGCGGAGCAAGCCTACGGGCTGGTGGACGATGCCGCACTGGTGGTGGATGGCGAGACCCTGACTTGGGTCGGCCCGCGCGCTGCGTTGCCGGTCGAATTGCTGGCGCGTTGTACGGTGCAGCACGATGCGGGTGGCGCCCTCATCACGCCGAGCCTGATCGACTGCCACACGCATCTGGTCTACGGCGGCGACCGCGCCAATGAATTCGAGATGCGGCTCAACGGCGCAACTTATGAAGACATTGCCCGCGCCGGTGGCGGCATTGCATCCACCGTGCACGCCACACGCACCGCAACCGCAGCCGAGTTGCAGGCCAGTGCCGGGCGGCGGTTGAAAAACCTGGTGGGCGAGGGCGTCACCACGGTGGAGATCAAGTCCGGCTACGGCCTGGCGCTAGAGCACGAACGCAAGTGTTTGGGTGTGGCCCGTGGGCTGACCCAAGACTATGCGGTGGATGTGCGCACCACTTTCCTCGGCGCCCACGCCGTGCCGCCCGAGTTTGCCGGTCGCACCGATGACTACGTGGACGCCGTGTTGCAAATGTTGCCCGTGCTGCACGCCGAAGGCCTGGTCGACGCAGTGGACGGTTTTTGCGAACGCATCGCCTTCAGCACCACGCAGATGGAGCGCGTGTTCGCGGCGGCGCAAGCATTGCGCCTACCCGTCAAGTTGCATGCCGAGCAATTGAGCGACAGCGGTGGCACCCAACTGGCCGCGCGGTATGGCGCAATGAGTTGTGACCACCTGGAGTGGCTTTCGCCCGAAGGCGCGCAGGCCATGGCCGCTGCGGGATCCGTGGCCGTATTGCTGCCGGGTGCCTTCTACTTTTTGCGCGAAACCAAGCTGCCCCCTATTGCCTTATTGCGCCAGCATGGCGTGCCCATGGCGGTGTCCACCGACAGCAACCCCGGCACCTCGCCGTGCACGTCTTTGCTGCTGATGCTAAACATGGCCTGCACGTTGTTCCGCCTGACGCCAGAAGAAGCATTGGCCGGCGTCACACGCCACGCCGCTGTCGCGCTGGGGCTGAAGGACCGCGGCGTGCTGGCAGCGGGCCTGCGCGCCGACTTTGTGTTGTGGGACGTGCAGCGCCCCGCCGAGCTAAGTTACGCGCTGGGCGGCAACCCCCGCCTACAAACCATTTTCAAGGGACAGGAAGTGTCATGAGCGACAACCCCACACCAAGCGTTTACAACTTGCACCAAGGCACCGTGCCTTTGCTGGTCAGCATGCCGCACATCGGCACCCATATTCCCGCCGAGTTGCAAGCGCAGTACGCACCCCGCGCGCTGCAGGTCGAAGATACCGACTGGCATCTGCACACGCTGTACAACTTTTTGGAAGAGTTGGGTGCCAGTGTGCTGACGCCCACCACATCGCGCTATGTGATCGACCTGAACCGCCCGCCGGACGACACACCCATGTACCCCGGCGCCGCCAACACCGAGCTGTGCCCCACACACTTTTTCACGGGCGAGCCGCTGTACCAGACCGGCCAGGCGCCCGCACCTGCTGAATGCCTGCGCCGCCGCGAGACCTATTGGCAGCCGTACCACAGCGCATTGGCAAATGAGCTGGCACGCCTCAAAGCCGAGCACGGTTATGCGCTGTTGTGGGACGCACACAGCATCCGCACCGAGCTGCCGTGGCTGTTTGAAGGCCGCCTACCGGACCTGAGCATTGGCACGGCCAGCGGTGCCAGTGCCGACCCCCGTGTCGCCGATGCCGCCATGCAGGCCTGTTCCGGCTTCCCGCACATCAGCACGGTGCTCAACGGCCGCTTCAAAGGCGGCTACATCACCCGCCACTACGGTCGGCCAGCCAACGCCATCCACGCCATCCAGTTGGAGATGTGCCAGCACCTCTACATGCAGGAAGTGCAGCCCTATGCATACGACGCCCAAGTGGCTTCCCGTATCCAACCCGTCTTGAAGGAAATGGTCGCCAGCTCTCTAGCTGCTTGCCGCAGATGCTATGAAAAGTGAAGCACTGCAGTTTGTAGCGCCCCAAGCCTGGGTACAAGGCGCGTGGGCTTATGACGTGCTACTGGAGGTTGCGGCTGATGGCACTTGGCGCACGGTACGGCCCGACGCCACCGAACAACAACAAGCCGCTGCCACGCGCCTGCAAGGCCCGGTGCTGCCGGGTGTGGTCAACGCCCACAGCCATGCCTTCCAGCGCGCGATAGCCGGCCTGACCGAGCGGCGCAGCAGCGGCGCCGGTGCAGCGGATGATTTCTGGAGCTGGCGCGACCGCATGTACTCGGCCGCGAATCGCGTCACGCCCGAGCAGTTGGAGGCCATTGCCAGCCAGCTCTATGCCGAACTGCTGGCCGGTGGCTACACCCAGGTGTGTGAGTTCCACTACCTGCACAACGCGCAGGACGGCGCGGCGTATGCCAACCCAACTGAGATGTCGCTGGCCCTGGTGCGCGCGGCCCAGCGCACCGGCATGGGCCTCACCTTGCTGCCCACGCTGTATATGCGCTCGGGCTTCGCCGCCACCGGCCTGCGCGAAGACCAGCGCCGCTTTACGTCCACACCCGACAGCATTGCGCGCGTGGTGGAGGCCGTGCGGGCCCACACCCAGGGCGATGCGCGCATCAACGTCGGCGTGGCCATCCACTCGCTGCGCGCGGTCAGCCCACCCGCGCTGATCGAGTTGGCAGCCTATGCAAAAAGTGGCAACCTGCCGGTCCACATCCACATTGCCGAGCAGACACAAGAGGTGGATGACTGCCTGGCCCACACCCGCCAGCGCCCGATTGAATGGCTGCTGAACCATGTGGACGTGGATGCGCGCTGGAACCTGGTGCACGCCACACACACCACAGCGGCCGAACTGGCCGGTGTTCAATCACGCGGTGCGTCCATCGTCATTTGCCCGGCGACCGAGGCCAACCTGGGCGACGGCGTGTTTGATCTGCCGGGTTATGCCGCGCGACAAGGAATTTGGTCCATAGGCTCGGATAGCCATGTCACCCGCCGCTGGAGTGAAGAGCTTCGCCTGCTGGAATATTCACAGCGCCTGACCCAGCGCAAGCGCAATGTGGCGGCCCAGACCATGGGGCCGCTGAGCAGCGCCGCCGCCATGCTGGAAGCCGCCATTGGCGGCGGACACAACGCCACGGGCTTGGCGCTGGGCGGCCTCAAGGTGGGGCAACGTGCCGACTTCTGCGTGCTGGACATGCAGTCACCCGCAGTGTTGGGCATGCCTGCGGACCATGTGCTGGATGCGCTGGTGTTCTCCAGCCCGGATGCACGCTTTAGCGCGGTGTATGTGGCAGGGCAACTCGCACACCTGGGCAACGACGCTGGCTTTGCGCCGGCCATGCACGCGTTGTGGGGCGGGTGACGATCGAAGGCGAGTTGCACCACCACTTTCCTCGCCATAATGGCGGGCACAGTACGCATAAGGAAGACGCCATGGTACACGCCGCACAAACCCCCATTTTTACCGCCACCGACTACCTGACCTGGGAGGCCGCGCAAGTCGATCGCCATGAGTTTTTGAACGGCGAGGTGTTTGCCATGGCGGGTGCCGAAGACCGGCATGTGACCGTATCGATGAATCTGGCCTTCGCCCTGCGCCAACACCTCAGTGGCAGCCCCTGCCGCACCTATATGAGCGATATGCGCCTGCGGGTCGCGGCGGCCAACGCCTATTTTTATCCCGACGTAATGGTCACGTGTAGCGCGCAAGACCTTGCCAGTCCTATGCACAAGGCCGAACCCAAGCTGATCGCAGAGGTGCTGTCGCCCAGCACGGCGGCCTACGACCGGGGGCTTAAATTCAGCCACTACCGCACACTGGCCAGCTTGCAAGAGTATGTGTTGATCGACCTGGATAGCCGCCGCACCGACTCTTACCGTTTGGGCGCCGACGGTCTTTGGGTGCTGCACCCCGTCGCACCGGGCGAAACCCTGGTGTTGGCTAGCGTGGCCCTGGAGATTGGCGCGGTGCAGCTCTTCGCCGACGTGCTGGAGCCCTGAATGGCATCGACACCCGATCTGATCCCAGAGCCCGCTCCCGCCAAGACCCAAGCCCGCAACCCGCTGCACGGCAAGACGCTGGAAGCCATCGTTACCGAGCTGTCGGAACATTACGGCTGGGAAGACTTGGGGGTGCGCATACCGGTGCGTTGCTTCACACACGACCCCAGCGTGGCCTCCAGCCTGAAGTTTTTGCGCAAGACGCCGTGGGCACGTGAAAAGGTGGAGGGCTTGTACCTCTTCATGCTGCGCGAAGTGCGGCGCCAGGGAGGTAAATGATGGACAGCACCCAAGACCAGCGCCTGACCGATTTGGAGATTAAGGCCAGCTTTGCAGAAGACCTGCTGGACCAGCTCAACCAAGTCATCGTGCGCCAGCAACAGGAGATTGATTTGCTGATGCGCGAAGTGCGCCAGTTGCGCCTGCAAATGCCCGAAGGTTCAAGCCCGGCGCTGGGCCGGGCCAGTGAAGAATTACCGCCGCATTATTGAGCCGGCTTGGCAGCGCTGGCCTTCTTGGCTGCGGCCCGAGCGGCTTTGGCGGCGGCGCGGTCTTTGCGGGCTTGGGCTTTGTCGGCCTTCAATTGTGCGCGATCTGCCTTGATGGTATCGGCTGGAGCATTGGCTGCCTTGTCCGTGGTCAGCTTTTCCTTGTCGGCTTTCACTGCAGCCTTGTCAGCGGCCAATACGGGTGACTTGGCTGCGGGTGCTGCGGCTGATGCAGTAGCGGCGGGGGCTGTCGCAGCAGATGCCGGCGTCTGGGCAAAGGCACCTGCGGAAAACAGGCCAGCGATCAGGGCAGTAGCAGCGGTCAGGGTTTTGATGGTGTTCATGGTGTGTGTCTTTCAGACGTTGGTTGATACCCACCTTCAACGACACCGCCAAGCCTGCAGTTGACGGTGTCGTGCTGTGGAATCTGTAAAGGTCTGTAAAGCGAAAAGGCCTACATACGGGCGATGGTGTTGCCCGTGTTCTTCACCCGGTCGCCCACCTGAAAGCCGGGGTCGTTGGTGTAATCAAAACTGGCCCTGCTCTCGTTGGCATACACCACGGTCACACTCCACACCTTGTGGGTCTTGATTTTTTCTTCAATGACCTTGCCCGCATAGGCACCACCCGCAGCACCGGCCAGGGTCGCAAGGTCTTTGCCAAAACCACCGCCCACCTGGTTGCCCAATACGGCGCCCAAAGCACCACCGGCGATCACACCCACAGCGCTGTACTCGCCCGCTTTCTCGGTGACAGCAATCGACAGGATGCGCCCACATTCCGCGCATGCAGGTGCGGCCTGGGGCGCAGCGGCAGCATGTGCCACCGCAATAGGTGCCGGTGATGTCACCACCCTGGCTTTGGCCGCAGCCATGGCCTGGTCGTATTCGGCCTTGGCGTCGCGCCGGCATTGCAGCCGGGCGTTGGGCGTGGTTTCGTCATTGCATAGCTTTTTATCGGCGTCGTAGCGGGCTTGAGCTGCTTTGCTGTCGGCCGTCAGATGGGTGTTGGCAGGGGTAGTTTTGGCCCAGGCGCCACCAGCTTGGGCCGCCATCGCCAACGTGAATACTAAACAGAGGATTTGCTTTTGCATGGTCTTACATACTTTCTTTTATAACGCGGTCGTTGGTGGCTTGTATCGGGCGAGCATTGGCGTTGTAGATACGGCGGAAGGCCTTGATCTGGTCGGCACCCAGCGTGATGGGTTTCTTCAGCACCATCCAGTTGACACCCTCCGAGCAGGGCGGCGTGGTCAACGAGCCCAGTGAGGGGCCGTGTCGGCTGCTTGCGCGCTCCACGCCGTCAATACCAAAGTGGTCGTTACGAAGGCCGTGCGAAAAACATGGTTTGGATTCATGGCAGTTCTTCTGTTTGAAATAGTGGTGAGTCGCACTATAGGCGAGCCCGCCCTGATTGTCATTGCATAACGACACCAGCGGCGTAAGATAGACGCGGGCACTGTTCGTACGCATGGGCATGCTGGCGGCACAGTCCATCAACACGACAGATGAGGTCATCTATGGCAGCTTCGGCAACACGGGCAAAAGAAGTTCCTGGCAGAGGCTTGGCGTGGGTAAACCCTCGGGTGTGGATACCGCTGACGTTATTGCTGGTGTCGCTGGTGCCCGGCCTGGCCTGGGGTGCAGACCCGCAGATGGTGCGCATCGGCGTGACCAAGATCGTGTCGCATGCCGCGCTGGACGCCGACGAAAAAGGCTTTGAATCCGCGCTGACCAGTGCCGGCTTCAAAGAGGGTGTCAACATCCGCTACGACCGCCAGAACGCGCAGGGCGACCCGGCCAAGGCCACGGCCATTGCCCGCAAGTTCGAGGGTGACAAGGTTGACCTGGTGCACAGCATCGCCACGCCCACCAGTCAGGCTGTGGTCAAAGTCATTGACAAAATCCCGGTTGTCTTTTCTTCAATCAGTGACCCGGTAAATGCAGGGGTGGTGCCCAAGGACAGCGTTCCGGGAAAGAAGACCGGCACCAACGTCACGGGTGTCAGCGATATGTGGCCGGTGCTGTTGCAGATGGAGACCTATGCCAAGTTCGTCCCCAAGGTCAAAAAATGGGGCACCATCTACAACCCGGCCGAGGCCAACTCGGTCACCCACATCAAGGCCATGCGCGAAGCTGCTAAATCCCTGGGGCTGGAGTTGATCGAGGTCCACATTGCCAGCAGTGCCGACGTCGAACAGGCGGCCAATTCTCTGGTCGGCAAAGTGCAGGCCATCACCATCACGTCGGACAACACCACCGTGGCCAGGCTCGATGCCATTGCCCGCGTCTGCGACAAAAACAAGATCGCGCTGTTTGCCGGCGATGTGGACAGCGTGCCGCGCGGTGCAGTAGCAGCCTATGGCATGGACTATTTTTTGGTGGGCTACGCGGCCGGCAAGAAGGCCGCTCTGGTGCTCAAGGGCGTCAAGCCCGGCGACATACCCTGGGGGCCTGTAGAAAAATTCAGTCTGGTCATCAACCTGAAGGCCGCACGGGCGCAGGGCGTCAGCGTATCGGCTGATTTGCTGAAGAAGGCGGACAAGGTGCTGGAATAACGTGCCCATGCGGTCCACCACAAGCATGTACGTCGCGGTGGCGACCCTGGTATTGACCATGGGCGTGGGCTCGTACGTGGACATCCAGGATGACGTCTTGCATGCCCGCCACCTGGAGATCAGTACCGGCCTGGAGCGCATGGTGCGCCTCAATCAGGAACTGACCAGCATGCTGATGATCTCGGTGCTGGAGCAAAACACGCTGCGCACCGCAAGCTACGACACCGTCAATGCGGACCTGGAGGCCACCTTGAAGACGGTAGGCGGTCTGACCCAATCGCAAAACCTGTCGGAAGAAGTGTCGGCCCTCAGCGAAGACCACCGCAAGCTGCATGTCACCGAAGAAGCCGTCCTGAAGCTGATGCGCCAGGAGCACTGGCGAGAAGCGCGCGACATGTTGTTTGACGACTCCTACGTATTGGCCAAGAAAATCTACGAGATCAACACCGAGACGGCGGTGGGCGCGTTGACGGGTGATTTGGCGCACACCGACGAATACTTTGACGGCCTGCGTCTGGTCGCGCAGGCCATGCGCATTGCGGCCCTGATGCTGCTGCTGTGGGTGGGCGCCATGTTCTCGCGCAGGCTGCGCCAGGATGTGGCCGAGCAGGCGCGCCTGCGCGAGGCGATCGCCGCGTCCAACCTGGTGTTGGAAGACAGCGTTCTTAAACGCACGGTGGAGCTGGAAGCCGCCAACCGCCAGTTGCAGGCTCTAAGTGCCACCGATGGCCTGACGGGTTTGGCCAACCGCCGCAAGTTTGACCAGGAGTGGGAGGCCGAATGGCAGCGTGCCAGCCGCCAGGGTTTGCCATTGGCCATTGCCATGCTGGATGTAGACCAGTTCAAGGCCTATAACGACCACTACGGGCACCAGGCGGGGGACGTCTGCCTCAAGATGTTGGCCCAGACTTTGAGCAACACGGTGCAGCGCTCGGGCGAGTTGGTGGCACGTTATGGTGGCGAAGAATTTGTCGTCATCTTGCCCGGCCAGGGTGGGCCAGAGGCCTATGCAGCCATGGAGCGTATACGTGCCGCCGTGCAGGCCCTGGGCCTGCCCCACGCCAAGGCCAAGGTGGCTGGCGTGGTCACCATCAGCATCGGCGTGGCATCGTGTGTGCCGCAGCAGGGCCAAAGCTCGGCTAGCTTGGTGCAGGCTGCGGATGCGGCCATGTACCAGGCCAAGAACCAGGGCCGCAACAAGGTCGTGCTGGCATAAAGCCGGGGCTTTGGGGCTGCGGGTTTTTGCGCCGCAGGGAGATGCAAGGTGGCCTTGCTTTCGGCAAGCGGTTGATTATACTGTACAAAACAACAGTATTTCATGGCTACCCAACCAGAACCACCCCCCTACGCCGAGCTGCACTGCCTCAGCAGCTTCAGCTTCCAGCGCGGCGCCTCCAAGCCCGAAGAACTGGTGGAGCGGGCGGTTGGGCTGGGCTACCACGCGCTGGCCATCACCGACGAATGCTCGGTGGCCGGCGTGGTGCGTGCGCATGCGCGGGCGAAGGAGCTGGCAGCAGAAAAGGGCAGCACGATCAAGCTGCTGCTGGGCGCCGAGTTCGCCGTGCCGTTGGAAACCCCTGCTGCAAAGGCCGGGCCTGCTGCGGCCGTAGCCAGCTTCACCGTGGTGGTGTTGGCGCACAACCTATTGGGTTGGGGCAATCTGTGTGCGTTCATCACCGCAGCACGCCGCGCTGCGCCCAAGGGGCAGTACCAGGTGGGTTGGCAGGGCGCGCAGAACCAGGCCTTGTGGGCCAGCCTTACAGACTGCGAAGTATTGCTTGCATTCCCGGATGCTATCAATATGGAAGCGGCATATGCAGTATCCGCGAGGGCTAGAGGCCTGTTTGGCTTAAGCCTTTGGCTGCTGGCGGAGTTGCGCCTGGGTGCGGACGACGCGCTGCAACGCGTGCGCCTGCAGCAGTTGGCGCAGTGCACGGGCTTGCCCCTGGTGGCGGCTGGTCACGTGCAGATGCATGTGCGCTCCCGCAAGCCGCTGCACGATGTGATCACCGCCGTGCGCCTGGGGCAGCCGGTGGCGCAGTGTGGTTTTGCCTTGCAGTCCAATGCCGAACGGCACTTGCGTTCGCGTGTACGGCTGGCGGCGCTGTACCCCGCAGAGTGGCTGGCCAACACGCTGGTGGTTGCCGACAAGTGCAGCTTCGATTTGGAAAAGATTCGGTTTCAGTACCCCATGGAGGCCTTGCTGCCGGGCGCTACACCGGCGCAGACGCTGCGCCACTACTGTGACGAAGGTGCGCGTCAACGCTATCCGGCAGGTGTTCCTGACAAAGTGTTGGAACTGCTGAAGCGCGAGTTGGCGTTGATCGCCGATCTGAAATACGAGATGTATTTCTTGACTGTGCATGACATCGTGCGCTTCGCCCGTAGCGTGGACATCCTGTGCCAGGGGCGCGGCTCGGCGGCCAATTCGGTGGTGTGCTATTGCCTGCATGTGACCGAGGTCAACCCCATAGGCGGCAATCTGATGTTCGAGCGGTTTGTCAGCCGCGAACGCAATGAGCCGCCCGATATCGATGTGGACTTTGAACACCAGCGGCGTGAAGAAGTTATCCAATATATCTACGGAAAGTACGGACGGGAACGCGCCGCCATTGCCGCCACCGTCATCAGCTACCGCCCGCGCAGCGCGCTGCGCGACGTCGGCCATGCGCTGGAAGTTCCCGAAGCACTGATCACTGAACTGGGCAAGGAACACCCCGGCATGTATGACCGCGAAGTGCTGGTCGAACGTTTGCAAAGCGCAGTGGAGCGCCTGGGGCCAGACTGTGTCCCACCGCCGCTGGACCGCCTGGAATTGTGGATGTCGCTGGCCGTGCAACTGCAGGGGTTTCCCCGCCATTTGAGCCAGCACGTCGGCGGCTTTGTGCTGACACAAGGGCCGTTGACGCGTCTGGTGCCGGTGGAAAATGCCGCCATGCCGGACCGCTCCATCATCCAGTGGGACAAAGACGATCTGGACGCCGTGGGCTTGATGAAGGTGGATGTGCTGGCGCTGGGCATGCTCAGTGCGCTGCGCCGCTGCCTGGAGCTGGTCACGCAGTGGCGCCAGTTGCCAAGCCCCATGCGCATGCAGGACGTGCCGCGGGAGGACGAGGCCACCTACGACATGATCTGCGAGGCCGACACGGTCGGGGTGTTCCAGGTCGAAAGCCGGGCGCAGATGAGCATGCTGCCGCGGTTGCGGCCCCGGATTTTTTACGATCTGGTGGTGCAGGTGGCCATTGTGCGGCCCGGGCCGATTCAGGGCGGCATGGTGCACCCGTATCTGAAGGCGCGCAAAAACCCGGAGGAGGCCAAGTCTCCCTACCCCAGGTTGCAGGAAGTGCTGGCACGCACCCATGGGGTGCCGATTTTTCAAGAGCAGGTGATGCAGATTGCGGTTGTTGCTGCCGACTTCACGCCCGGAGAGGCCGATGGCTTGCGCCGTTCCATGGCCGCCTGGAAGCGCCATGGCAACGTACAAAAATACCAAGACCGGGTGGTTGAAGGCATGGTGAAAAACGGTTACCCGCAAGAGTTTGCGCAGGCCATCTTCCGGCAGATGGAAGGGTTTGGTGAATACGGCTTCCCAGAGAGCCACGCCGCCAGCTTTGCCATCTTGGTCTACCTCAGTTGCTGGTTCAAGCACCACGAACCCGCCTGCTTTTTAGCCGCGATGCTCAACAGCCAACCACTAGGCTTTTACGGCCCCTCGCAATTGGTGCAAGACGCGCAACGCCATGGCGTGGAAGTGCGCGCCACGGACGTGTCGCACAGCGACTGGGATTGCACCCTGGAGAAAATGGGGCAGGAGCAATGGGGGTCAGATCCCGATTCAGGACAGCAATGTCAACGGAGCACGGAGCAGGAAACGAAATCGGGCTCTGACCCCCATTGCGGGCGCGCGCAAAATAAGCAACCCGCCATCCGCCTGGGCCTGCGCCTGGTCAGCGGCCTGCGCCAGCAAGTCGGCGAACGCATTGCCGCCGAACGCGCACTGGCCCCTTTCACCAGTACCCAGCAACTGGCGCTGCGCTGCAGCCTGAACGAGGTCGATCTCAAGGCCCTGGCCAGTGCCGATGCGCTATTGTCCCTGTCGGGTCACCGCCGCCAGCAAGTGTGGGACGCCTCAGCCCTCAAGCCCGCCCCTGCGTTGCTACAGGGTGTGCCCATTGACGAGGACGAACTCTTATTACCGGCAGCCGAAGAGGGTGAAGAGGTAGTGTTTGACTACTCCGCCTTGGGCCTGTCGTTGCGCAGCCATCCGCTGGCACTCATGCGTGCCGAACTGGTCAAAAAGCGATTGCTCACCGCGGCCCAAATGTCCAACATGCCGCATGGCCGCCTGGTGCGCGCCTGCGGTTTGGTCACCATGCGCCAGCGTCCCCAGACGGCCAAGGGCGTGATCTTCATCACGTTGGAGGACGAGACCGGCAGCGTCAATGTGATCGTATGGAAGTCTGTCCGGGAACAGTTTCGCCAGGAGGTGTACCGCTCGCGCCTGTTGGCGGTGTACGGCGTATGGCAGCGCGATGAGGAGAGCGGCGGCAAGGTGCGCCACGTGATCGCCAAGCGGCTGGTCGACATGACGCCGCAGTTGGGTGCGCTGAGCACTACGAGCCGTGATTTCCATTGAAAGTTTGAACCGGATCGCAGGATGCGTTGACGCATGGAGCGAACGCTTTCGTTCATTCAACTCGTCAAGGATCCACAACGTGTCAAATAAAATTCTTACCGGTGCCGTTTTTCTGGTTTCTGTCTTGTCTTTTCAACAGAGCTGGGCGGACCCTTTCGAAGGTTGCAGTGACCCTGCATTCGCGGCTGCCCACCCGGAAGTGTGTAAGCAGGGGTTAGGCATTCCGAAGCAACCACCGGCTTGGGGAAACAATGGCGAGGCTAAGAAGAAGACTGCTGAGACCGTCGCGTCCAACAAGGCCAAACTGGTGTGCCACCAAAAGTTTTCCAAACCCGCGGATGCCGCGAAGCTGAAGGACTGCTTGCAGAATGCGGCTGACCTTGCGCCTTGAGGATATAAGTCTCCAAAGAGACAGCAAGCGGGGGATTGACCGCTAAAGCCGGTGCCAAACGCCAGACCGGCACGGTAAAAACTGCTACTGTTGTTGCCACTACAACAGCACGGAAGCAGGCCCCACTGGCCTGCTTCCCTTTACACGAGATGGCAACCCAGACCACACACACAGCACGCGCCGCCCATCCGTCGGCTCCCAGCGCATTCTTGATGGCTATGGAATTCAGGGCACCGTGGGAATTTGGTGCCCTGATACCCGCATGGCCCGTTTTGCAGCGCGCACCTGTCGGTGATGGTCACTGCGTCATCGTGTTCCCGGGTTTGTCTGCCAGCGACACCTCGACCTTGCCCTTGCGCGGCTATTTGCAAGGCCTGGGTTATTCGGTGTCGGGCTGGAACCAGAGCCACAACTTCGGCCCCCGCGCCGGCGTGTTGCAAGAGGCGCGGCGCCAGGTGCAGGCCAGGTTTGACGAAAGTGGAAAAAAAGTCAGCCTGATCGGGTGGAGCCTGGGCGGTGTTTATGCACGCGAGTTGGCCAAGGAGTTGCCCGACTGCGTGCGCAGCGTGATCACGCTGGGTACACCGTTTTCGGGTTCCCACAAAAGCACCAACGCCTGGCGTGTCTACGAACTTACCAGTGGCCGTAAGGTC
>NZ_JANXUQ010000141.1 GCF_025356155.1 Rhodoferax sp.
GGCGGCAGAGCGTTTTGCTCCGTGTCCCCCGCCCGCTGCGCGGGCTCCTCCTTTACCTGCGCAAAACGCTCTGCCGCCCAGCCTCCGGGAAACAGCCGACGTCCTGCCCCTACACAGCGGCCCCCTCACTGATACGCCGCAGTTCCACGCTGGACAACACCTCAATGCTGCGGTAGCCCAGACGGACGATGCCCTGCTGGGCCAGCGACTGGAGTTCACTGCTCAGCGTCTGGCGCGCGATGCCCAGCATCCTGGCCAGCGACTCCTGGGACACGGCCACCCGCTGCCGGGACGCGGAGGCAGCTCCGGTATCCCGCTGTGTTAGCAACAGCAGGCGCTGCGCAATACGTGAGCGCGTGGAGCGCAGCGCGACGTCGCCCAGAGCCTCGTACAGCAGGCGGTAGCGTCCGGTGACCAGGGCCACCATGGCACGTGCGAAGACGGTCTGGTCCATCAACGCTTCGACCGCCTTGCCTGGCAGTGCCAGGGCTTCCACGGGCCCCTGGGCGGTCGCGTTGTTCAAATAGGCTTGGTTGACGACCAGCGCAGATTCCCCCACCCAACTGCCAGCTTCCATGACGGCCATGATGTGTTCCTTGCCATCGTCGCGCAGTGTGGACAGGCGTACCGCGCCGCGCAACAGCCCATACCAGGCGCGCGGCATATCGCCCTGGCGAAACATCTGTTCGCCCGATTGCAGCCTCAGCAGGGTAGAGCGTGACACCATGTTTTCCTGCACGGGCAGCGGAAGGGCCGCAAACCAGGGGTTGACGGCCAAGCTTGCGCGCAGCGCCGCAGGGCTGGGTTTCATAGGGTATACGCTTAAAACGTCCAAAACCTGACAGTTCGATAGTGCAGTGGGACTGTATCGTTCATTCGCATTGCAACTTGAAACCCAGGAGACACCACTATGAACGCCCGCGCCCACTTTACCCGCATGCAGGACAGCACCGCCGCAGACTGGCGGCTCATAGGCGGTGAATTCATGCAGTTCGCCCAGCAACTGCCAGACCGCGTGCTGACCCACCTGCGCCTCTTGGATGGCGACTACGGCGGCTTCCCCATCGACCGCCTCAGCCACTGCCGCCAGACGGCCACGCGCGCACTGCGCGACGGCCGTGATGAGGAATACGTGGTGTGTGCCCTGTTGCACGACATCGGTGACACCCTGGGCAGCTTCAACCACCCCGACATCGCCGCTGCCATCCTCAAGCCTTTTGTGAGCGAAGCCAACCACTGGATGGTGCAGAACCACGGTGTGTTCCAGGGCTACAACTTCTTCCACCACATCGGCATGGACCGCAATATGCGCGACCAGTTCAAGGGCCACGCCCACTACGCACGGACCGAGGAATTCATCGCGCTCTATGACGACCCGGCCTTTGACGCCAAGGCCGAAACCCTGCCCTTGTCCGAGTTCGAACCCATGGTGCACCGCGTGCTGGCGCAGCCCCGCAATACCATCTACAAGGCTGCTACAGAGGCCCTTGCATAAGCGGCGGCAGCGGAGAATGGTCAGGTAGAGGCGTGCGGCCCGCAGCGCATGCCTTAGCTGCTTCACAATAGGGGGGCACCATGCCCCTCTGGATAGACACCCACTGCCACCTGGACGCCCCCGAATTCGACGCCGACCGCGCAGCCGTGCGTGCGGCGGCCCAAGCCGCAGGCGTGGCCCACTGTGTGATACCGGCAGTGGAACGCAGCAACTTCGACACGGTGCGGGCGCTGGCCCATGCGGGTGGCGATAGCTACTGCCTGGGTATCCACCCCCTGTATGTGGCACGTGCCAAGCCCGATGATCTGGCGGTGCTGGAGACCCATTTGCAGGCGCACCACGCCGACCCGCGCTTGGTCGCGGTGGGGGAAATCGGCCTGGATTATTTTGTCCCGGAGCTGACCCAAAGCCCACTACGCGAACAGCAGGAACAGGTCTACCGCGCCCAACTCAGGCTGGCACGCCAGTTTGGCTTGCCCGTGGTGGTGCATGTGCGCCGCTCGGCCGATCGCCTGCTCAAACACCTGCGCGAGCTGGGTACCAACGGTCCGGCCTGGTCTGGCGTCGCCCATGCCTTCAATGGCAGCGAGGTCCAGGCCCGGGAGTTCATCAAGCTGGGCTTCAAGCTGGGCTTTGGCGGTGCAGTGACCTATGAACGCGCGCTGCAACTGCGCCACCTGGCCCAGACGCTGCCGCTGGAGTCCATAGTCTTGGAGACCGACGCCCCCGATATTCCACCGCACTGGCTTTACACCACGGTGCAAGACCGCCAAAACGGCGCGGCCCAGGGCCGCAACGCTCCGGCTGAGCTGCCCCGCATAGCGGCCGTGGTGGCGCAGCTGCGCGGCATGTCGGTCGAGGCTTTGGCGCAGGCCACCACCCACAATGCCTGCCAGGCTTTACCGAAGCTTCACGCGCTGCTGGCTTGAAACCAAATGGGACAGCGCCGTTGGCGTTGTTCTCAGTGATTTAATACGTCCTATGGCACGAAAAGAATCGCTCACGCTCCCCGAAGTCAATTTCTCTGACGAAGGCCCTATCCGCCACCTCCACTTGGACAGCATCTGGATACAGGGCTCGATGCTGATTGACGCACCCACGGTACTGGTGCACGAATACATACAGCGCATGATGGCCTGGTTGCTGTTTGTGGACCCCGCCACGGTGACCAAGCGCCAAGCGCTGCAATTAGGTTTGGGCGCTGGCTCGCTGACCAAGTTTTGCCACAAGATGTTGCGCATGAAGACCACCGCGGTTGAGCTCAACCCCCAGGTGCTGGCCGCCTGCCGGGGCTGGTTCAAACTGCCACAGGACGACAGCCGCCTCAAGGTCATATTGGCCGATGCCGAACAGGAGATCAAGCAACCCCACTGGCACGGTGCAGTGGACGCTTTGCAGGTGGACCTGTACGACCAGGAGGCCGCAGGCCCGGTGCTGGACAGCGCTGATTTTTACGCCGATTGCCGCAACGCCTTGACCGAGGACGGCGGTATGACCGTCAACCTGTTTGGCCGCTCGTCCAGTTTCCAGCGCAGCGTAGACAATATGGCCATGGCCTTTGGCGACGACGCCCTGTGGGCCTTCAAGGCCACACGCGAGGGCAACACCGTGGTGCTGGCACAGCGCACACCCGTGCGCCCTACGCGCGCCGTGCTGATGGAGCGTGCAGACACCATACAGCGCCAATGGGGCCTGCCAGCAGACAAATGGGTTCGCGTCTTTAAACCTGTGACACCATGAACACTAAAACACATTCCCCCCCTCCTGCAAAGACCACCCCGGCCGGACCCATCGGCTGGCGCCAATTAGTGGAGTGGCTGCATGCCGATGGCGTGATCTCTGAGGAAACGGCCACCAAGACCATTGCACGCTGCGCCCAGGCGGAAAGCGCGCAGCACCCGCTGGTGCGCCTGACGGCCGTCTCCATGCGCCGCGCCTCGGACAACAAACTGTTGGACATCGAACTGCTGACCCAGTGGCTGGCCGAGCGCACGGGCATGGCCTACCTGCGCATTGACCCTTTGAAGGTCGATGTCAGCAAGGTGGCCGACGCCATGGGCGCGATGTACGCCGAGCGCCACCGCATCCTGACGGTGGCCATTACCGCCCATGAGATCACGGTGGTGACGTCCGAGCCCTTTATCGTGGACTGGGTGGCTGAGGTCGAACGCCAATCCCGCCGCAGCGTGCGCCGTGTGCTGGCCAGCCCGCAAGAGATACACCGCTATACGGCCGAGTTTTATGCGCTTGCCAAATCGGTCAAGGCCGCCAACAAGGCCGGCAACAACAACGGCGCCAGCTTCGAGCAGTTGGTGGAACTGGGCAAGTCCAACAAGCAGCTCGACGCCAACGACCAGAGCGTGGTCCAGGTCGTGGACTGGTTGTGGCAATACGCCTTTGACCAGCGCGCCAGTGACATCCACCTGGAGCCGCGGCGCGAGCAGGGGGTGATCCGCTTCCGCATCGACGGTGTGTTGCACCGGGTCTACCAAATGCCGATGGGTGTGCTCAACGCGATGACGGCACGTATCAAGCTGCTGGGCCGCATGGACGTGATTGAAAAACGCCGGCCGCTGGATGGCCGTATCAAGACCCGCAACCCCAGCGGCGACGAGGTCGAAATGCGGATATCGACGTTGCCCACCGCATTTGGCGAAAAAATGGTGATGCGAATTTTTGATCCTGACAACACCGTCAAGGACCTGGAGGCGCTGGGCTTTTCCAGCCACGATGGTCCGCGCTGGGAAGGACTGGTCAAGCGGCCCCACGGCATCATCTTGGTTACCGGTCCGACGGGCTCCGGTAAAACGACCACGTTGTATGCCACGCTGAAACGCGTCGCGACCGAAGAGGTCAACGTCAGCACGGTCGAAGACCCGATTGAAATGATCGAAGCTTCCTTCAACCAGACCCAGGTGCAGCCGCAGCTTGACTTCGGTTTTCCACAAGGCCTACGCGCACTGATGCGCCAGGACCCGGACATCATCATGGTCGGCAAAATCCGCGATCTTGAAACTGCCGAGATGGCGGTGCAGGCTGCGCTGACGGGGCATCTGGTGTTCTCCACTCTGCACACCAATGACGCGCCTTCGGCGATTACGCGGCTGATGGAGCTGGGCATTCCGCAATACCTGATCAATGCCACGCTGCTGGGTGTGCTGGCCCAGCGCCTGGTGCGCACCCTGTGCAAGAATTGCAAGGTGCGCGACGACGAAGCCACCCGTGAGGCCTTGACCGAGATGGTGAAGCCCTGGCAGGTCAATGGTGGCTACAAGCCCTACAAGCCGGTGGGCTGTGTCGACTGTCGCATGACCGGTTTCATGGGCCGCATGGGCTTGTACGAGCTGCTGGTAGTGACGGACGCCTTCAAGGCCAAGGTTACGGCCGACCCCAGCATTGATGTGCTGCGCAAACAGGCCATAGCGGACGGCATGCGCCCGTTGCGCCTGGCTGGTGCACTGCGTGTGGCGGAGGGGCAGACGGTCATCGAAGAGGTGTTGACCTCCACTCCCCCGTTGACTTGAAGGCTTGTCCGATGGGTACGTGCGAAGCGCTTTACCCTAGGTTTACAAACAAAGTCCACCGGGCGTTCCGGGTATTCCCTATACTCCACCCGGTCATCACAACGGGCCTTTTTTATGAACTCAGACAGTTCCAGGCCTCCACCGCAGCGGGTTTGAGCCTAGACACTGAGTCATAACAGGCGCGCATTCCAGTCGGCACGGAGGCTTTCACGCTTCAAGTGCCTGGCAGGTGATGCGCCCTGCGGTCCCCCCAGGTTTTCCAAAGAAATCGACGCTCTGACGGGCGTCATTGCCTTTGCATGTTGTGCATGCAGCAGGGGCGCAAGGGGAATGTGCAATGGTGACCCAAAAAGCAAAAGCGTTTGTTCGTAGACTCGGGCCGGGCCTGATTACCGGTGCGGCTGACGACGACCCAAGCGGCATCGCCACCTACTCGCAAGCCGGCTCGCAGTTCCGGTTCTCACTGGTCTGGACGCTGCTGATCACCACACCGCTGATGATCGGAATCCAGATGCTGTCGGCCCGTATTGGGTGGGTGACTGGGGAGGGGCTGGCCGCCAATATCAACAAGATGTGCCCGCGCTGGTTGACCACCGCGCTGGTAACGCTGCTGGTGGTGGCCAACACTATCAACATCGCCGCCGACATTGGCGCGATGGGCGAGGCGGCACGGCTGTTCGCGGGTGGTTCCTTGCCGTTGTATGTGGTGGGTTTTGGCGTGCTGTGCATCGCCATGCAGGTGTTCTTCTCGTATGAGAGCACGGTCCGCATTCTCAAATGGTTGACGCTGGCACTGTTCGCCTATGTGGCTGTCATTCTTACCGTGAATGTCCCGTGGCGCCAAGCGCTGTCCGAGTCCGCGCAACCCTGGGCCTTTGTGCCCAAGGACATCTCGCTCAAAGACTATGCGTCTATGGTTGTGGCGGTGCTGGGCACCACCATCAGCCCTTATTTGTTCTTCTGGCAGGCCTCGCAGGAAGTGGAAGACAACCACCGGCGCCCCGAGGCGACGGCGCTGCGCCTGCACCCGGAATATGCAGCCGAGCACCTGTCCCGAATCAAGCAGGACACGGTGGTTGGCATGACCTTTTCCAACGTGATTGCGCTGTGCATCGTCATAGCCACGGCGGTTACGTTGAATATGCAGGGCGTCACCAGCATCCAGACTTCGTCACAAGCCGCAGAGGCCTTGCGTCCGGTTGCGGGTGAGTTTGCGTTTGCCATTTTTGCGCTGGGCATTATTGGTACGGGCTTGTTGGCGGTGCCGGTGTTGGCCGGGTCCGCAGCCTACGCCGTCAGCGAGCTGTATGGCTGGAAGGCAGGGCTCTCACATGGCTTTCGCGAAGCGCGGGGCTTCTACCTCATCATCGTGGCGGCCACCGGCATCGGCACGGTGATGGGCTATCTGGAATTGGACCCCATCAAGGCACTTGTCTGGAGCGCCATCGTCAATGGTGTCATCTCGGTGCCCATCATGGCGGTGCTGATGTGGATTGGGCAATCGGAGCGGCTGATGGGCGAGTACACCATCACGCGGAGGCACCGTTACTTCGGCTGGGCTGCAACGGGCGTCATGGCGGTCGCCGTTTTGGTTATGCTTGCCACCAGCTTCTGAATCGCAAGGAAATAACATATGGACATTGATCCCCTGAGCGCCGTGGAGTCGGCCAAGGCCGAGGCAGCGGCTACCAAGCGTGCCTGGCTCAACCCGGCCGTAGCCATCACTGTGGCTCTGCTGGCAACCTTCATGGGCATTTGTAAGGTCAAGGACGACAACATCGTCCAGGCCATGCAACAGGCCCAGGCCGACAAGCTGGACCACTGGCAGTTCTACCAGGCGCGCAATATTCGGGAAGAAATTGCCAAGTCCACGCTGGCGCAGCTGCGCCTCCAGGCCGCGTCCGCACCACCCAAGATGGAGGCTGCCTACCAGGCGCAAATCGCCGCTTACGAAGTGCTGGCCAAAGAGCAGCACCAGAAAAAGGACGAGTTGAAAGTGCAGGCCGAGAAAGACCAGGCAACTTACGACGCGCTCAATTTCAAGGACGACCAGTTCGACCTGTCGGACGCCTTGATCGCCATTGCCATCTCGCTGTTGGCGGTGGCCTCGTTGACCCAGCTGCCGTGGCTGTTTGTGTTGGCGCTGGTGCCATCGGGCTTTGGTGTATTGATGGGCTTGTCAGGCCTTGTCGGTTTGGGTATCCATCCGGATGCGCTGATCAAACTCTTAAGCTGATGCCCGCGCAACTGCGGCGGCTGTTGACAGTTGGGGCTGTGATGGCAGCACTGTGCATGGGCAACGCCGCGGCACATTGCAGCAAGACCGTACGGTGGTCGGACGATGCCCCGTATTCCTTCAAATCTCCAGGTGGCGAGATCTCTGGTTTTAGTCCGGATTTGATCCGCGCGGCGCTCAAGGGGCTCAACTGCGAGGCTAAGTTTGTGGAGCTGCCTTGGGCACGTGCCTTGCGCGAGCTGGAGCAGGGCAGGCTGGACATTTTGCCCGGCGCCCTGCGCACACCTGAGCGTGAAAAGTTCGCCTATTTCTCGCGACCCGTGAACCGCTCGCCCAATGTGCTGTTTGTTGCCAAGAATGCAGCAACCAAGTACCGACTGACGGCCCTGGCCGACATAACGGGCACTGCATTTCGGCTCGGCGCCCAGATTGGTGTTGCCTATGGTGGAGACTACGACACCCTGGTCAAGACATCGGCGTTCGCCGCACAGATCACACAGATAACATCCCGCCGGAGTGCCTGGAAAATGATCGAGCAGGAACGGTTGGATGGCATTATTTCGGATGAAGTCACCGCGCTAGTGGAGCTGCAGCAATTGGGCCTGTCAGAGGCCATTGTGAAGACCGATATTGTGGTGTCCGGCGAACCCGCCATGCTGGCCTTGAGCCAAGCCTCGCTGACGCCAGAGTTTGTAAAAGACCTCGACCGCAGCTTGGACGCGATGATGCAGGACGGTCGCTACAAAAAAATTCGCGAGCAATACATTCCCTGCAGCGCGTTGGTGACCAGATTGTCTTGCCGTTAATGCTCACCCGGGCTTGGCTGCGTTGGCATATCGCCAGCCAGTCTTTTTTCTATTGCACCAAGACTGGCTGTTCCCGGTACACGGCGGGCATCATGGTCTTCAGATGCGCAATCTTGGGCAGATCAAAGCGGGCGATGTAAGCCGCGTCCGGGTGCAGGGTGGCGTAGTTCTGGTGGTACTTCTCTGCCGCGTAAAAGCTTTGCAAAGCACTCAGTTGCGTCACAATTTTTGACGGAAACAATTTGGCGCTGTCGAGTTGGGCAATATAGCGCTCGGCCACCAGTTTTTGCTTGGCATCCTGGTAAAAGACGGCGGACCGGTACTGCGTTCCACTATCCGGGTACTGGCGGTTCAACTGCGTAGGATCATGCGCGACCGAAAAGTAGATTTGCAGGATCTGCCCATACGTGATCTGTTTGGGGTCGAAGCTGATTTGTACAGCCTCGGCGTGGCCGGTGTTGCCGCCGCTCACCTGCTCGTATGTCGCGTCGGCCGACTTGCCACCCGCATAACCCGACACGGCGTTGAGCACCCCCTTCGTATGCTGAAAGACCGCCTGAATTCCCCAGAAACATCCGCCCGCCAGAACAATGCTCTGCGGCGCGGTGGTGGAGGCGGCGCCGTCCGCCACGACATCCTGAGCGGGGGCTGGCAGGGCGACAGGGCTCTCTGCCGCCGCGTTGGAGCCCAGGTAAACCGCTCCTAGAACGAGCGAGCAGGCCAGCAGCAGCGCGGGCCAATTGCTTGAAGACAAGCGGGATGCTGGTTGTTTGGAGTGGTGTCGATTCATAGTGGCCTTGACGTGGTGAAGGAGCTGCCGGGTAGCAGCAGCCCTGTTGGTTAGTCCTCGGCACTCAGAAGTTCTTACAATTTGAAAATAAAATGTCGGGTGTACACATGCTAATTTTTATGAATCTGAGCGACTACCGACTCGCTACGCCAAGTGGTTGCGAGCTATTCAGACCATCCTTAACTGAAGGGTGCAGCAATGTTGCTGGTGGAGATCGGCGCGGACATTGGTACGTTTGGCAGCGCCCAGCGATTGGCCTCCTGGGTCGGTATGTGTCCGGGCAACTGTGAGTTAGCAGGCAAACGCAAGAGTGTTCGTATTCGCAAGGGCAACGCATGGGTACGACGCCGCGCACAATCTACGCGATGCTTGCCAAGAACACGCACTACGTCGATAAAACCGCAGACTATGAGGCCTTAATGGTGGCTCGAAACGCACCGCGCTGGTTGCAGATGTTGGCCAAGCACAGATTCGTTCCCGCACCAGCCTGACCACTGCGATCGGTTCGCCTTGGCAATCGGCCGTCGCTGGGCCAGGTATCAGCTCGTCCGCGGCAACGTTTTCTTTTACGTTAACCGGCGGGGCGAGCTGGTGGCACAGTAGTTACGGTGTAGCGGGCCTGAGGCAGGCACTGGAATTTTGTCTGCGGTGGCAGACACTGAACGCTATCGATTCCACAGCGAAATTCTGCTTCATGCCCAATGGCTGTCGCGCTATGCCGACAAAGTCAAGACCCGTTGGTTTGCTACAGCGTTGATTCCATTGGGTATTTTTGGTGGCCCATAAGTTGCTGACGTTAATGGCTATGAAGCAACATATCCAACTTTCGACCGAACCATTCGCCTGGCGCCATCTGGGGCTGGTATTGGGCTTGGCGTTAACTGCGGGCAACTGCCTGGCGCTGGCCTCTACATTGCTACCTGTGCCAACGATGCAGACACCAGCCCCAACAGCCCCAACAGCCCCAACAGCCGCACCGGCTGCACAACCGGTCAAACCACCCTCTGCAACACCCCTGATTGCGCCCGTGCCGCTTGCCACGCCAGTGATCGTAAACCAGTTGTCGCGTACCACGCAGCCCCTGCTGTTCCCCGGCACATCGCCGCCGCTACCCAAGATCAGTTTGCAACAACCACTCACCTTCACCGGTACATCGCCGCCGCTACCCACGATCACGGTGCAACAACAGCTCACCTTCACCGGCACATCGGCGCCGCTACCCAAGATCACTTTGCAACAACCACTCACCTTCACCGGGCCCCGCCTGCCATAGCCGATGCTCACGACCCAAAAACTGGCGTTTCAGGGTCCAGGCAACTTGCCCGGCGTATCCACATCGTTTACCCAACCTGCAACTTAACCACCCATCAGGAATTCACCATGAAAAATCTTCTCATTCGCACTTCCATCGCCATTGCGGCACTGGCCGCTGCCAGCGCTGCCTGCGCGGCTGAGTTCGTTGTACCCGTTGACATAAAAAACGTAGGCGGTGGCTGGACGGATGCTGTTGTCCTCTGTACTGTGCAGGCCCAAGGGGGAAAGTTAGGTTCCACCAACGTACCTTTGGTCAACGGCGCGTTCAAGGGCAACGTCAATGTATCGGTCTACGTGCCATCCGGCGAACTGAATGCGGCCGGTTCATGGAAGTGCACTTTGGCCGTCGGGGTTGGAAACCAGATCAAATTTCTTACCACTGGCGGCGGTAATGGATACAACAACCAGCCCGGCACAGCGTTCAAAGTCGAGGACACCGGCATCTATGTGAAATAGTTAGCGACAATTCGATTTAATGCCCGACCTGCCCGACCTGCCCGACCTCAACCAACTCAGCACGCACTAAGGATGCGTAGATAGGTATGCTGTGGCCCCTGCAGCAACAGCTGCGCTCAACCTGCATCTGTTGCGCTGTGCACCTGGGAGTCTGGCCGCCAGGCGTCAATGAGCCTGCAGAGGAAGGTGCCAGCGCCAGCGCCAGCGTGAAAGCCATGGCCGTGCATTTAATTCAGGCCGAGAGTTTGCAGGCCCACGCGTTGGATGGCACCATAATGGACGTTTGTTGGACACCCAGTAGCTATTTCCCACCATGGTTGACACCACGATTGTCTTTGCCGATTTCACAGGAAGCACCGGCCTGTATGAAACGCTAGGCAATTCCAAAGCGGCCGATACGCTGACACGGGCCACCCAGTGGATAGGCAAGCTGTGCGAATCGCGCGGTGGCCGGGTGATCAAGTATTTGGGTGATGGCGTGCTCATGGCTTTCTCGGACAACACCGCCGCTGTGCTGACCATGGCAGAGATGCAGCGCTTGCACCGCGACCGCATCAGTACGTGGCCAGAGCACGTCCGTATGAAGATCAAGGTTGGCATGGCCCGAGGCCCGGTGATTGAGCAGGACGGCGACTGCTTTGGCGATGCCGTGAACCTGGCGGCCCGCCTGAGTGACCTGGCCGGTGCGGAGCAGATTTTGGTGTCGCAGCCTGTCATCGCGTCGCTCATCGACCATGACGACATACGCTCCCGCAACCTTGGCATGATGGACATCCGTGGCAAGGCGGGGCCGGTAGAGGTGCACCGTGTCGAATGGCAAGGTGATACATCCGCTGAGTTCTTGACAGTCCCGGCCTCGTTGGACTCCTTGCTGGTGCCCAGCACACGGCCGATGAGCACGATGACGCTCACCTGTCTGGACCTGAAGACCTCGTTTTCAGGGCTCGATTTTCCGATCTACGTGGGGCGTGAAAGCGATTCCCACTTCCCGGTGAACGACCCACGCGTGTCCCGCATGCATGTGCGCATAGACCGACGCGGCAACAACTTCTTGCTGGAAGATTTGAGCAGCTACGGAACCTGGGTGCGTTTTGTCGGCAGTGACTCGATCATCGCTTTGCGGCGGCAAGAGTGCAACTTGGTAGGCGACGGCGAAATTGCGCTCGGCGCCTCGTTTGACGACTTCAGCGCGCCCTGTATCAGCTTTGCGATCCATGGTGCGCCTGAGCCGCGCAGAGCTATTTGATCCGCTAGCCCTCGTGGAATATGCCTGATGTGCTACTAATTCTGTAGCATTTGAAAAACTGGTCAACTGACTTCCAACCCGAGCACAAAACAGCTGGTGAGCAGCTCAGCGCCACGGTCAGGCAGAACGCCGATAGGGCGATCGAAGCCAACCAGCTCGCTCAAAGTGCGTCCGCCGTTGCCCTCAAGGGCGGTGAAGTGGTCTCTAAAGTTGTGGAGACGATGAAAGAGATCCATGACAGTTCCAAAAAGATTGCAGACATCATCAGCGTGATCGATGGCATCGCATTCCAGACCAACATTCTGGCTCTGAACGCGGCGGTGGAGGCCGCCCCGGGCGGGCGAGCAGGGTCGTGGCTTTGCGGTGGTGGCCAGCGAGGTGCGCAGCCTTGCTGGGCGCTCATCGCAAGCGGCGAAAGAAATTACGGCATTGATTTCGGCCAGTGTGGAGCGGGTGGAGCAGGGCAGCGCCTTGGTCAATCAGGCGGGGAACACGATGGGCGAAGTGGTCTCCAGCATTCGCCGGGTTACGGACATCATGGGGGAAATCAGTTCTGCAAGTGCCGGTCAGAGCGCCGATGTTTCCCAGGTCGGCGAGGCGGTCAACCTGATGGACCAAGCCACGCAGAAAAATGCCGCCCTCGTCGAGGAAATGGCTGCAGCTGCCAGTAACCTCAGCGGTGAAGCCCGTGATCTTGTACAGGCGGTGGCGGTGTTAAAACTCCTATAGGATTTTAAGAAAACAGCCGCTAGCCCTCGTGGAATATACGTACTGCGCTACTATTTTCGTAGCGCGTTGCAAAACTAGCTAACTGACCTCAAACCCCACCAGCGGCGCCTTGTCCGCATCAATCTGGCAGCCCAGTGACAGCTGGCCAAAGCCCACCAGGAAGCATTCGGTGCGCCGCAGGGCTACCGCTTCGGCCTGGTTGCCGAAATACACCCAGGTGCCAAAGCTGGACGCATCGGCCAGCACGATCTGCCCGCCGCGGCTGCGAATAGTGGCGTGCACGCGGGAGACGCGGGGGTCCAGCACGGGCAGCGATGCCTCGGTGGAGCGACCTATCGTGATGCCAGCGCCAGTCAATGGAAAAATTTGTGTACGGCCCTGCAGCGTCAGCGCCAGTGTCTGGTGCTGGTTGGGCGTGTACATGGACATGCCCATGGCCGTGGCATCCAAGTCCCGGTCGGTTTGCCACTCGACGCGGTAAATGTGCGATGTTTGCGTCTTGCCGCGCAAATGCATAGGCCCCAGGCTGCGCAACAACGCACGGTGGGCCGCCACCAATTCGTCCCACACATGCTGGGTGGTCAGTATCTGGTCGGCCCCGGCGAGATCGGCCAGGCGAGATGCGCTGTTGACGGCGTCGCCGAAACAATCGCCATCAATCTCGACCAGCTCGCCGGACTCCACACCCATTTGCATTTGTATGGCCGATGTTCCCGGGCCGGGAATCACAGGGTCGGTCTTGAACCGGGTCTGCAGCGTCACACAAGCGCTGATTGCGCTGCCAGCATCGGGGAAAACGGCAAACACCCCGTCGCCCAATAACTTGACCACACGCCCCTGGTGCTGCTCAAATACCCTGCCCAGCAGGTTGGTAAGGCGGTTCATCAATAGCGAGGCATTGGCGTCGCCCAGTTGCTCAAATAAACCCGTGCTTCCAACTACATCGGCAAAGACAACGGTAGGCATCAATGGAGCTTTCGACGGGGATGTGTAAGGCGCACGGCGCCTGCTGCGGGAGGGTTGGGTGATCGTATCCGGTTCAACTGCCACGCGCAATAGAACGCAAAGCGCCCCGGACTTCGCAAGTTTGGATGCCTGCGTGTCTGCTAGCATGCCGTTACCCATGCTGCATCCCAATACTTTAGCCAAATATGGTGGATATTGACAAACTAGGCCGATACGTCGTCGTCCGCGTGCTGGGCAAGGGCGCGATGGGCGTGGTCTACGAAGGACGCGACCCTAATCTCGACCGGCAGGTGGCGATCAAGACCATACGGGTGCAAAGCCTGTCGGCCGAAGCAGCGGTTGAGTATGACAGCCGCTTTCGCACCGAGGCGCGCTCGGCGGCCCGCCTGCACCACCCTAATATTGTCAGCGTGTTTGATTCGGGCCAAGATGGCGACACCGCCTATCTGGTGATGGAATTCATCGAGGGCCAGGACCTCAAGCACCACCTGGAGAACGGGGCCCGTTTTTCGGTGCGCTCGTCCATCGTCATGGTGCACGACCTGCTGATGGCGCTGGACCATGCACACCGGCAAAACGTGGTGCACCGCGACATCAAGCCCGCCAATATGCTGATCGAGCTCAGTGGTCGGGTCAAGCTGACCGATTTTGGCGTGGCCCGCATCCAGGAGCCGGATGAGACCCATCTGACCCAAGTGGGCGGTGCGGTGGGTACACCCAAATACATGTCGCCGGAGCAGGCCAAGGGCCTGCGCGGCGACTCCCGTTCTGACGTGTTTTCGGCCGGTGTGGTGCTTTACGAGTTGTTGACCGGCGTATTGCCTTTTGATGGCGAAAACCAGTTTGCGGTGATCCACATGATCGTAGGCCACGACCCCGCACCGCCCAGCACGCTGAATCCCGAGGTGCCCCCGGCGATGGACGAGGTCATGGCCCGCGCTATGGCCAAAAACCCTGACGAGCGGTATGCCACGGCGCGTGAATTTGGCCTGGCCCTGCGCGTGGTGGCCCAGCACATGGGCGCAGCGTCGGGCAACCCCAATGCTGACGTGGCCGCTGAGCTGTCGCAAATGCTGGCGAACCGCGCACCATTAGCGTCACCTGCGGCGCTACGCGATGGCTCCAGCACCGGCATCTTCGGCCCGGCCGTGGATGTGTCGCTGGTCACCACGGTCAACCATGAAGAAGAGCTGGGTATCTGGAATGGCATCAAAGATTCCACGGTTTCCCAAAATTTCCTGCACTACTTGCAGCGTTTCCCGGCTGGCATCTACGCCCGGCGTGCCCAGCAGCGGCTGGAGCAATTGGCGCTGGACAACACCGGCACCCGTGCGCGTACTGTGCCCCAGTTCAGGCCCAATGCCGACGGGGTAGACCTGGACTCGACCTTGGGGCCTTTCGTGGCCATGATGCCGACGGAGGATGCGCCCGCGGCAAAGCCGCAGGCAAAACCTGCGACAAAACAACAGGCAAAACAACAGGCAAAACCCCGGGTGATAGCGCAGCAACCGCCGCGCCGAAAGATATGGCCCATGCTGGGATTGGCCGGCGTGGCATGTGTGCTGCTTGTCTTGGGCGTGGTCTTCAGGCCCACGGCTTCGGTAGTGCCAGCGGCCCTGCCAGCAAGCCAGACGCAGGCGGCGACTGAGACACAAAAAGCGCCCCCTGCGCCCATGATTGAGGAGTCGGCATCCGACTCCATTGAAGTACCGGCGATTAAGCCCGTCGGCTCAGCGCCAAAACCGGCTGCGATGGACGCCTCTGCGCCATGGTCCAAGGCGTCCAAACCCGCCAGGCCCAAGGCCAGCGCGCCTGTGGCGCCCGATACCCTGGCTGCATCCACCGCGACGCCAACCACGCCGGTTGCGCCACGCGAAACCGCACCGCCAGTGGCGTCGCACAGCATCGGGGCCGGGCCGTCGTCCGCCGGCCAATCTTGTGCGGACAAGGTGTTCATCTTCCGCATTGCCTGTATCGCCGAGCAATGCAAAACTGACCGCTTCCGCCAGACCGGCGAATGCCTTCGCTTCAGGGAAATGGAAAAGAGGCGAGAAGACGGCGCGAACAACCAGCAACGCTGATCGCTTCGATGTTGCGCGCCGCTGAGTGGCCGCGCTTTAGGCCTTGCTGCTACCGCCCGTGCGGCCAAATTTCCACAATGCCAGCGCGCCAAACAGCGCCGCAAAACCCAGTTGCGCCAGCATGGGCGCCCATGCAGCGTCCAGCGGCAGGCCGCGCCAGGTCATGGCGTCCAGACCATCTACCGCCCAGCGCGTGGGCACGGCTTTCGTCAGGCTTTGCAGCCACTGCGGGAACATGAAAGAAGGCACCCATGCGCCGCCCAGCATCACCATGATCAATGTCGCAAAAGTCGCCATGCCGCGTGCGGCCTCGGGTGTCTTGCCGAAGGCGGCGATCAGCAAGCCAAAGGTGGCGGTCACCAGTGCAAAACACACGGCCACACCCAGGAAACCCAGTATGCTGCCGGCCACTTGCACCTGGAAGAACATGGCCGCCACGGTGAAGATGAACAGCAGCAGTCCCAATGCAATCAATGCGCTGGAGGTGGCGCGCGCTGCCAGCACGGTGTGTATCGTGATGGGAGATGCCAACAACCGGTTCCACAAACCCAGGCGCTGGGCAGTCAACACGCCAATGCCGGCGTCTATGCCCATGAACAGAATGAACTGCACCGCCATGCCAGCAAAGGCGTGGGCGTAGCCGTTGTACTTGGGCCCTGCATTCATGGCCTTGTCGGTTGTGACAAAGGGCGTGGACAGGCCTGCTGCACGCCCACCATCGGCCTTGTCAACGCCGCTTGCTTTGGCCGCCGCGTTGCGACCCTGGAAAGTGCGCACGCTCTTTAAAAAATCCTGCAACTCTGCACTGCGCGGGTTGTTGGCCACTTCTGTTTCCAGCGCTGCAATGTTGTCATCCATCAGCTTTTGGCCGCCCGCGCCGCTGAACATTTCGGCACTCACGTTCTGCATGACGTGCTGGGTCAACATGCCCTTGACCATGGCCAACACGGCGGACTGCGACGGGTCGTAATAGACCGCAATCTCGGGCTTGGTCTTGCCGCCAAACAGGGCTGCGCCCGCTGCTTCGCCAAAGCCCGCCGGGATCACAACGGCCGCGTTCAGTTTGCCTTTGAGTACCTGGTCTTGTGCCTCGGCCAACGGCATCTCCAGCACAGTCAGCGCGGTGTCGGCCTTCAGGCCGGCGACGATTTTTTGGCTGGTCGCACTGTCGTCTTGCGACACCACAGCAATCTGGATCTTGGCGTTCTCCGTTACGCCGGAGCCGCCAAACAGGTAGCCAAAAAAGGCACCCAGCACAATCGGCATGACCAGATTGAGTAGCAGGGCCCGGCGGTCTCCGAGGAACAAAATCAGGTCTTTGCGAACCAGTGCAATGAGGGCAGTCATGGGCGTAATCTCGGTGTGGGGTGCAAGGGCTGGTGTAAATCAGGCGTCGCGCAGCGAGCGGCCAGTCAGCGTCAAGAAGATGGCCTCCAGGCTGGTGCGGGCGGTGGAAAATTGCGACGCACGGCATCCCTGTTGCGTCAGCCACAGCATCACATCCTGCGCTTGTTCTGCTGCCGCCAAACCAATGAGCAGGTCGTCTCCCTCGACCGTGACACCGACCACTGCCGCCAGACTCTTAAGGGCGTCCAGCGTGTGCGCAGGCACCGGTGCTTGCGGCGTCAAGCGCAATGCCGCCTGGGCCGGCAGGCGTTGGTACAGGGCCGCGGGTGACTCGTTGGCAATCACAACCCCGTGGTCGATGATGACGATGTGGTCGGCCAGGCGCTCTACCTCTTCCATATAGTGGCTGGTGTAGATCAGCGCGCAGCCCTGGCGCTTGAGCACTTCCAGGCTGTCAAAAATCGCGTTGCGGCTTTGTGGGTCTACGCCCACGGTGGGCTCGTCCAGTATCAGCAGTTGTGGCGTATGCAGCAGTGCGGCTGCAATATTGAGCCGGCGCTTCATGCCGCCGGAAAAGGTGGAGGGCTTGTCGGCCAAGCGGTCGCTCAGTTGCACCAGGTCCAGCGCCTGCGCGCAGCGGGTCTTCAGCGTGGCGCCGGTCAAGCCATACAAGGCGCCAAAGATGCGCAGGTTTTCGCGCGCGGACAAATCGTCGTACAAGGCCAGGTCTTGTGGCACCAGGCCCATCATTTTTTTGGCCGCATTGTTGCCCTGGGCCACCCGTTGTCCACCTATCGTCACCTCGCCCTGGTCCGGCTTGAGCAGACCGCAAATCATGCTGACCGTGGTGGACTTGCCCGCGCCGTTTGGCCCCAGCAAGCCCAGAGTTTGTCCCTTCGCCAGTTGGAAGGACACGGCCTTGACCGCCTGTCGTACGCCAAAGGATTTGTGCAGGTTGTTGACGCTGAGCAAGATGTCGGGCATGGCGGGTACAGTTTTTTTGAAGTGGGCGAAAGGGTAGCATAGCCACCCCGGCAACAAGAGCCTGGTTTTCAGGGGAAGGCCCCATCCTTTGTGGCACACTGGGTCGCAACAAAAAGTACACCGTCGTCGTCGTGAGGAGAATGCTTTAGTGAATATCAAAAGCCAAAAAGACTTTTTTTCCGGCCTCATGTTTATGACGACTGGGGTCGCCTTCGCGTGGGGCTCTTGTAGTCCTTGGGCCTTGCTTTCGCTGTTGACTAACGGGTTTTTCGGTGGTGGTACCTGTAACTACGCGGTCGGCAATGGCGCACACATGGGGCCAGGTTACTTTCCCCTGGTGCTGGGAGTATTGCTGGCATTTTTGGGTGGGGCCATCACCTTCAAGGCGCTGGTGGTGGAAACCGTGGATGGCGACAAGATAGGCGCCTTCGCCTGGAAGCCACTGGTCTTCATCATTCTGGCCAACCTTGTGTTCGGCGCCCTGATTGGCGGCTTGCCCAGCATCCATTTGCCACCGATGGGTTTGATTGCAGGCATTTACGCGCTGACCTTTATTGCCTGCCTGGCGGGTGACGAATTCAAGTTTAAAGAGGCGATTGTGTTGGCCACCATCCTGGCAGTCATGAGCTACTTTGCGTTCATCAAACTGCTCAATCTGCAGTTCCCCGTGTGGCCTGCCTTCATTGGCGTTTAGGACTATTCCATGGACTTATTCAACAATCTGGCGATGGGTTTTGGCGTGGCCTTCACGCTGCAAAATCTGATGTACGCCTTTATCGGCTGTTTCCTGGGGACCGTCATTGGCGTGTTGCCCGGCATTGGCCCGCTGGCAACCATTGCCATGCTGTTGCCCGCCACCTATGCACTGCCACCGGTGGCGGCTTTGATCATGCTGGCTGGCATTTATTACGGGGCGCAGTATGGCGGCTCCACCACGGCTATTTTGGTCAATCTGCCCGGCGAGTCTTCGTCTGTAGTGACGGTGATTGACGGTTACCAGATGGCGCGCAATGGCCGCGCGGGGCCAGCGTTGGCGGCTGCCGGGTTGGGCTCATTTTTCGCAGGTTGTGTTGGTACCTTGATCCTGGCAGCATTTGCGGCGCCATTGACGGAACTGGCGTTCCAGTTCGGCCCCACCGAGTATTTTTCGCTGATGATTCTAGGGCTGGTGGGGGCCGTGGTGTTGGCATCCGGCTCGCTGCTCAAGGCCATCGCCATGATTGTGCTGGGCCTGCTGCTGGGCATGGTCGGCACCGATGTGAATTCGGGCGTACCGCGCTTTGGTTTTGACATACCCGAGTTGAGCGACGGCATTGGCTTCATCGTCATTGCCATGGGGGTGTTTGGCTATGGCGAGATCATCAGCAACCTGGGCAAACACGAGAGCGAGCGCGAAGTATTCACCGCCAATGTGACCGGCCTGTGGCCCACCAAGGAAGATTTCAAGAACATGGTTCCTGCCGTGTTGCGCGGCACGGCCTTGGGATCGGTGCTGGGCATTTTGCCCGGTGGCGGTGCGGTAATGGCTTCCTTCGCCGCTTACACGCTAGAGAAGAAGACCAAGTTGAAGCCTGGTGAAGTTCCTTTTGGTAAAGGCAATATCCGGGGTGTGGCATCGCCAGAATCCGCCAACAATGCAGGGGCCCAGACTTCGTTTATTCCTCTATTGACGCTGGGTATTCCGCCCAATGCAGTGATGGCCCTGATGGTCGGCGCCATGACCATCCATAACATCCAGCCCGGCCCGCAGGTCATGACCAGCAACCCGGAGTTGTTCTGGGGTCTGATTGCATCCATGTGGATCGGCAATCTGATGCTGGTGATTTTGAATTTGCCGCTTATCGGCATCTGGATCAAGCTGCTCAGCGTGCCTTACCGCTGGTTGTTTCCGGCCATCGTGCTGTTCTGCGCCATAGGCGTGTACTCCACCAACAACACCACCTTCGACATCTGGCTGGTGGGCCTGTTTGGCTTCGTTGGTTATCTGTTTATCAAGCTCGGCGCGGAGCCTGCGCCCTTGTTGCTGGGCTTCATTCTGGGGCCGATGATGGAAGAGTATCTGCGCCGCGCGATGTTGATCTTCCGGGGTGATTGGAGCGTGTTTGTAAAACGCCCAATATCGGCAGGCCTGTTGCTCGCCGCTGTATTGCTGTTGGTGGTGGTGTTGCTGCCATCGGTCAAGTCCAAGCGGGAAGAAGCTTTTGTTGAAGATTGAAGTGTTGCCCCAGCACGCGCAGCGGGTCGCGCTGCACAACGAAATCCACGCCAGGCCGCCGGAGGCCATGGACGTTCCACTCAGCATTTCGCACGTGGTCATGGTGTGTGATGCAAGCCAGCGCGAGGCCAGCTGGGGCCACATGGCGGCACTGGCGCGTGACCACCATCTGCCCGAGCCGGTGGCGGGCTCCACCCATGTGCGTATGGATGTTGGCCCCTACCGCGTGCGCTGGGAGCTGCACACCGAGTTTGTGACCTGGACGTTTATGCGCAGGCTCAATGTGGACCGCTTTGGCGAGCGGGAACCCGAGACCGCACTGGACGCCGTGCCCCAGCGCTGGTTTGCCACGCTGCCCGGTGAGTGCCTGGCCAACCTGCACCTGTGGGTGCTGCCCAGCGCGGTGTTTGAGTCGTCCGGCGCCCTGGTCAAAAACGTGCTGTACGAAGACACGCTGGTCGCGTCCACCGTGGCCGATGGTTTTGCCGAGGTCTATACCGACTTTGCAGTGCATGCCGACGGCTTCTCGCGCATGGTGTTGTTGGCCGGTGCCATGGCGCCGCGCAGGCTAGGGCGCCTGGTGCAATGTCTGCTGGAGATTGAGACCTACCGCATGGCTGCGCTGTTGGGCCTGCCTGCTGCGCGCGAGGCATCTCTGGTGCTGGCATCCGCCGAGCGCGAGCTGGCCGAGTTGGCACATGCCATTCGCTCGGCCACCCGTAACGACGAGCCCATGCTGCTGGACCGTCTGACCCGTTTGGCCGGGTCGGTAGAAAGCCAGCATGCGGCGACACACTCGCGCTTCTCCGCCAGTGCGGCTTATTTCGAACTACTGGACAAACGCATTGCCGATATTGCAGAGTCGCGCCTCGCTGGCATGCAAACCATTGGTGAATTCATGGACCGGCGCCTGACTCCCGCGCGCAGCACCTGCGCATGGTCGGCCCGGCGGCAAGATGCGCTGTCGCAACGGGTATCGCGCATCAGCAACCTGCTGCGCACCCGGGTGGAGATCGAACAACAGCAAAGCAGCCAAGCCCTGCTGGCAACGATGAACAGCCGCCAAGATATACAAATCAAGCTGCAGGCCACGGTCGAAGGCCTGTCGGTGGCGGCCATCACCTATTACATCGTCGGGCTCGTGAGTTATCTGGCCAAGGGCGCCCAGCACTGGGGCTGGCCGTGGAGCGCCGAATTGACGGCTGCTGCCGCCATTCCGGTGGTTGCGGGCAGTGTGTGGTGGTCTCTGCGCCGCATGCACCAGCGGGTGTTTCGTATTAAATAGTTTTTGACAATCGAAATCATTTAGTTAATCAACCCACTAAATGACTCAGAACGCCTAAGATTCAACCTGTTCAGCTTTTAGAACAACCAATTCAAGAGGAAAAAAACCATGTCTTTGATCAATACCCAAGTCCTGCCATTCAAGAACGAAGCTTTTCACAACGGCAAGTTCATCACGGTGACGAACGAGACCCTCAAGGGCAAGTGGAACGTGTTCATTTTCATGCCCGCGGCTTTCACCTTCAACTGCCCCACCGAAGTGGAAGACGCAGCCGACAACTACGCAGAATTCCAGAAGGCCGGTGCAGAGGTCTACATCGTCACCACCGACTCCCATTTCGCCCACAAGGTATGGCACGAAACATCGCCAGCCGTGGGCAAGGCCAAGTTCCCGCTGATCGGTGATCCCACCCACGTTCTGACCCGTGGTTTTGACGTGCATATCGACGAGGACGGCATGGCACTGCGCGGTACTTTCATCATCGACCCACAAGGAATGATCAAAACCGCTGAAATCCACTCCAACGAAATCGCCCGTGATGTGAAGGAAACCGTGCGCAAGCTGAAGGCCGCCCAGTACACCGCCGCCCACCCGGGCCAAGTGTGCCCAGCCAAGTGGAACGAAGGCGCCAAGACCATCACGCCATCCTTGGACCTCGTCGGCAAGATCTGATTGATACTGCCGAAGCTACTGCGCGAGTCACGCGCGTCGTTGGGCGGTGCTCGGAATCCTCACGTACGGGTGTACGGTCCGACATCCGCGCTCCGTCCGCCTAGCGCCTGACCCGCTCGCTACGCTTCAGCGGCATCAATTCACCGGAAAAAAAAGCCGGACAGCGCCAAGGTACCCGTGTACCTTGCCGTCCGGCTTTGTTGTTTGCAAAAACAGGCGATAGCCCTCGCAAAACCTGGGTGTAGCGCTATCAAAATAGTAGTAGTACTGAAGAAGGAAACCACCATGCTCGACCAAGAACTCAAGACACAGCTCGCCAGCTACCTGGAACGCGTGAAACTGCCGTTTGAGATGGTGGCATCGCTCGACGACAGCGAAACCGCACGCGACATGCTGAGCCTGCTGCAAACCATCCAAAGCCTGCGCAGCGACATGATCACGCTGCGCCTGGACGGACAAGACGCACGCAAGCCATCCTTCTCTGTGCAACGCGCCGGCAGCGACACCCACCTGCGCTTTGCGGGATTGCCACTCGGTCACGAATTCACCTCCCTGGTGCTGGCCCTGCTGTGGACCGGCGGCCACCCACCGAAAGTGGAGCAGCCCGTCATCGAGCAGATCACCGCGCTGAGCCCGTTGGATGGCGGTGACTTCAATTTCGAGGTCTATATGTCCTTGACCTGCCACAACTGCCCGGACGTGGTACAGGCGCTGAGCTTGATGGCTATTTTGAATCCCAAAGTCAAGACCACCGTCATCGAGGGCGGTGCCTTCCAGGACGAGGTCAAGGCCCGTGAAATCATGGCCGTGCCCATGGTGTTCTTGAACGGCCAGATGTTTGGCTCCGGCCGCATGATCCTCGAAGAAATCGTCGCCAAGCTCGACACCGGCGCCGCCGCACGTGACGCCGAGAAGCTGTCGGCCAAAGCACCCTATGACGTGCTGATGGTCGGTGGCGGCCCGGCCGCAGCGGCCGCCGCCGTATACGCCGCCCGCAAAGGCATCCGCACCGGCATCGTGGCCGAGCGCTTTGGCGGCCAGGTCAATGATACACTGGCGATCGAGAACTACATCTCGGTGCTGGAGACCGATGGCCCCAAATTCGCAATGGGCCTGGAGGCCCACACCCGCGCCTACGATGTGGACATCATGAACCTGCAACGGGCAGACGTGATCGTGCCCGCATCACTGCCCGGCGGCCTGATCGAGATCAAGCTGGCCAACGGCGGATCGCTCAAAGCCAAGACCGTCATCCTGTCCACCGGCGCGCGCTGGCGTAATGTCAACGTGCCCGGCGAGCAGGAGTACAAGAATAAAGGTGTGGCCTATTGCCCGCACTGCGACGGCCCGCTGTACAAAGGCAAGCGCACGGCGGTGATTGGTGGCGGCAACTCGGGTGTGGAGGCGGCAATTGACTTGGCCGGTATCGTGGCCCACGTCACGCTGGTGGAATTTGCCGACCAGTTGAAGGCCGACGCCGTGTTGGTCAACAAGCTCAAGAGCCTGCCCAATGTGACGATCCACACCCATGCGCAGACCACCGAGATCACCGGCACGGATGGCAAGGTAAACGGCCTGCGTTACAAGGACCGCGCCACCGGTGAAGAGCACCTGGTCGAACTGGAGGGCGTGTTTGTGCAGATCGGCTTGGTGCCCAATACCGAGTGGATGAAAGGCACGGTTGAACTGAGCAAGTTTGGTGAGGTCATTGTGGACGCCAAGGCGCACACCAACCTGCCCGGCGTGTTTGCGGCGGGTGATTGCACCACGGTGCCGTACAAGCAAATCGTCATCGCAGCGGGTGACGGTGCCAAAGCCGCACTGAGCGCCTTTGACTACCTGATCCGTACACCGGCCGTAGCCTAAACAGTGGCCATCTACCTGGCCCCGATGGAGGGCTTGCTGGATTTCGTGTTGCGCGACATCCTCACCCGCGTGGGCGGGGTGGACCGTTGCGTGTCGGAGTTCATACGCGTAACCCACACGCTGCTGACCGATCGCACGTTTTTGCGCATCATGCCCGAGCTGGCCAACGGCGGCCGCACGCCATCGGGTGTGCCGGTGCGCGCGCAGTTGTTGGGCTCAGACCCTGTGAGCATGGCAGAGAACGCGGCCTGCCTGGCCGAGTTTGGCCCCCACGGCATTGACCTCAACTTTGGTTGCCCCGCCAAGGTGGTCAACCGCCACGGCGGCGGCGCGATGCTGCTGCAATACCCCGAGCAGCTCCACGCCATCGTCAGCGCCGTGCGCCGCGCCGTGCCTGCAGCCATGCCAGTGTCCGCCAAGATGCGCTTGGGCTTCAACGACGATTCACGCGCCGTGGAATGTGCCCAAGCGCTGGAGGCGGGTGGGGCCGAAGAGCTGGTGGTGCACGCCCGCACCAAGGCCGATGCTTACCGCCCGCCGGCCTACTGGGATCGCGTCAATGACATTCGTTTGGCGGTAAAAATTCCCGTGGTCGCCAACGGTGAAATCTGGACCGTGGAAGACGCGCGCCGCTGCCGCCAGGCATCGGGCTGCGACAGCCTCATGCTGGGCCGCGGCATCGTTACTGACCCTGGCCTGGCGTTGGCTATTCGCCGTAGTGATGCAGGGGTAGAAGGTGCCTCTGACCTGCTGGTGCCGTGGACCGACATACTGCCGCTGATGGGCGGCTTTTGGCAGTTGGTCGTCGCCCGCCTGGAGCGTCGACAGCAGGCTGGGCGCTTGAAGCAATGGTTGAACTTCATGCGCCATCGCTACCCCGAAGCGCAAGAGGCCTATGACGCGCTGCGCACGCTGCATGACCCGGAGCTGGTCACCGCGTGGTTAACGGTGCATGGGGCGCTGGATGCGCAGGCGCTACCGAATTAGCCGCTTCGTGCGCTAGTTACAGGTATTGGTCGATAGTGACACTCCAGCAGTCCGCTCAACCCCGGGTAGACTTGTTGACATGGGACTCTTGACCTTCACTATCAACGTCACCCTCGACGGTTGCGTCGACCACCAGGAGGGAATCGCCGACGACGAGACACACGCCTTCTTTACCCGCCTCATGGATGACGGAGGGGCCATGTTGTGGGGCCGCATCACCTACGAGATGATGGAGAGTTACTGGCCCGCCGTTGCCCGCGGTGACGAGAATGCTCCACCTTCGATACGCGAGTGGGCTGTCAAGTTGGAGGCCAAGCCGAAGTATGTTGTGTCGTCGACGCGAACGGATTTCCCTTGGACCAACAGCCACCACATCGCCGGCGATTTGCGCACGAGCGTGCAGAAGCTCAAGGACGCGACCCCTGCCGGCGTGCTCCTCGGCAGCGGCAAGCTTGCGACCGAGCTGGACCGGCTGGACCTGATCGACGAATACAAGTTCCTTCTCCATCCCAGGATCGCCGGTCACGGCCCTACGCTGTATCAGACCGGACTGTCCAGCACGCGACGGCTCGATCTGGTCTCGGCGACGCCGCTGCGCAACGGGGCAGTCGCGATGCACTATCGGCGCGCACGCTGACTCGGATGTATCGGGATGACCCCGGCACTCCTCACACGCGCTTGGAAATTTTCGCAATTCGCCGCAGTTCAAGGCGCCGTATGCCTGGTGCTCTCTCTGTTGGTGGGCTGGCTTCAGATTCAGTCTGAACTCGCCGCGGGAAAGGTCAGCGAATTTCTCGGGCCGTACATGGTTATCACGTTATATGCTCTCGTCTCTCGCATCGGTTTGTGTTGTCATGGTTGGCTCGGCGCTGATGCTGTGACTGACGTCCACTGCCTGACCTTGCCGACGGCATCGTTTCATCGGAGTACCAATTTATATGTCCAAGAAAATTCTCTCTTCCCTCTTTGCCCAGAAGGCTTGGGCCAACCGTGAACTGTTCGATGTAATGGCTTCGGTCTCTGCCCCAGAGCATGCGGATCGCGTCCATACAGCGATCCGAACGCTCAACCACATCTACGTCGTCGACCGCATCTTCCGCGCCCACTTGCTGCGCGAAAAGCATGCCTACACGGCGACCAACACGCCCGAGACGCCCGAACTGGGCGAGCTCCATTTCGCCGTCGCCGAGACCGACATCTGGTTCGAAGACTATGTCTCCAAAATCAGTGATCAGGAACTGGGCGAGAGCCTTGTATTCCAGTTTACCGATGGCGACGCGGGCACCATGACGCGTGAAGAGATGCTGCTCCACGTGCTGACCCATGGCTCCTACCATCGCGGCAATGTCGGCCAGGTGCTGAAGGACATCTCGGTCGCACCACCGCGTGATTTGCTCACCAAGTTTTTGCACATCCGTGAACCCGCGCGAAGGCATGCTTGATCAAGCCATCTTTTACGGCATACTATCAAATCAGTAGCTGCTCACGCATATTCCACGAGGGCTAGCGACTGTTTTTCTTTATGAAGACTGCGGGATACTGGTGCAAATACCAATCCACCACCTGCTCATGCCCCAGGCCCAGGAATTCCTTCAGACGCGGCACCCACAAGAAACCCAACACACTGGTGGCCATCAACAGGCCGAAGGCGGTGTAGACCGTGTCAACACGCCAGTGGACGAGCGCCATGCCCACCAGCGCAGGCCCCAAGGCACCGGCCACCTGCGTCGCCATGGACGATGCAGCGAAGATGCGCACGCGGTGGGTTTGCGGAATCGCCAGTGCGCGGTGGGTGGCGCCCACCAGGCTCATGGACGCATTGCAAAAGCCGGTCACTGCCAAGCCCAAGACCACGACATGCGGCGACGTGGCAAATCCCACCACCGCCAAAGCAATACCTTCCAGGAAACCCAGGCCCAGGCGCACCCGATAGCGCCCAAAGTGATGGACCAGCAACTGCGAGCCGAAGACGCTGCCCATCAACACCCCCATTGACAGCGCGCCCAGGCATATCCCCAACCAGTTGCCATCCAAGCCCAGCGCGTGCACCTTGATGGGAATCAGAATGCCGACGGCGGGTCCCTGAAAAATCCACACCACAAAATTCACGATCGTCCACCCGCGCTCCATGGGTACGCGCCATTTGACGGATATGCCGGTGCGCAGACCATGCCACCACTGGGCAAAGTTCACACGCTGGGCCGATGGCACGGCGCGCTTGGGAATGCGGGTGGCGCAAACGATGGCAAGCAACAGCAGCGCAGCGTAGACACCCAGAGCGCCCGCCACGCTACCCACGCCCAGGGCCAAGCCCGCCAAGAGCGGGCCGCCGATGCCGCTCAAGGACTGGCAGGTCTTGCGCATGCGTATCGCACCTGGCAACTGGTCTACCGTCAACAACTCGGCCAGGATATTGGCGCGCGCCTGGTCCACAAATGCCGCGGCCAGTGCTTGCACCACGGCCAGGGCGATCACCAGCGGCAAGCTGAACAGGTCCCACGCGGCAACCAGCCCATAGGTCAACCCAACCCCTAGCATGGCGGCCAGCCCGAGCTGGATCTGCCGCGCCTTGCACACGCGGTCACCAAATGGCGAAGCCAGGGGCACGGCGACCAGCATGGCGATGGCCAATGAAGTGCCGTAAATCGCCACGCCACTGGCGCCTGCGCTGCTGGTTACCCACCAGGGTAGTATCACCAGCGCACAGAGTTCGGCCAGTTGCACCAGGGCGTCGGTCAACAGAAAACTGCGCAACGCAGTTGGAAGCCGCAACACGGCACGCGTTAACCACCCTGCGGTGGCATCTGTATTGCTGTGTGACATTCCCCCAAACCCCTTTTTGCTTTTAACCAGTGCGTACCGCCGCAACTGTACCGTGCGGGACTCCGCCCGGCCCTTAACCCAGTACCATGCTCGCTGCTTTCCATCCATTGAAAAAAAATGAGGAGACTGTTTTGCCCAATCTTCTGAAAACCGCTGCGTTGCTTTCGGTCATTTCCGCGCTATTGGCGGGCTGCGCACAAACCGGCTCTTTGGCCGAGGACACACGCCCACAAGACGCGCGCAACGATTTCGTGCCCGCCCATTCCGATTTCACCGCCATGCCCGACGGCGCCACCCCCACCGACCGCTGGAGCGGTGTGTTGGGTGGCGCGGCCTACCGCATCGAGGTGCCCACGGGCAAGTGGAATGGCAAGCTGGTTTTGTATGCCCATGGCTATGCAGGCACTGGCAAAAACCTGACGGTGCAAGACCCTCCGATACGCCGCTATTTGGTCGACAACGGCTACGCCTGGGCGGCATCCAGCTACAGCAAAAATTACTACGATGTGCGTGCCGGTGTGGAAGACACCAATGCGCTGGCCTTGGCCTTTAATGACATCGCCGCGCGCAATGGCCGACCGTTGCCGAAGCCCAGCAAGACCTATATCTTTGGCCGATCCATGGGTGGCCACATCGCCGCCGCAGCGGTAGAGGCGGAGACGCTGGCCACCGCCAACCACAAGGTGCGCTACGACGGCGCCGTGCCAACCTGTGCCGTGCTCGACGATGACAAGCTGTGGGCCTACTTTGGCGCTTACCAATTGGCCGCACAGCAACTGGCGGGTTTGCCCGCCGCATCCTTGCCGGTAACCAACTGGCCGCAGATAGTTGGCCATGTGCGCACCACGCTGTTCAACAGCACTACCTCTTTCGCCACACCCACGCCCCAAGGTCTGCTGTTGAAAGACATTGTGATGAACCTGACGGGCGGGCAACGCCCCCTGTTTGAAAAAGGCTTCGCCAACGACGGTTTGCAGAACGTAGTCTGGGGCACGTTTGGCGACGACGGCACCGTGCGTGGCATTCTCAATGCCAATGTGGTTGACACCCGCGGCGTGCGCTACACCTTTGATGCTCCCGAGGGCGTGGTGGCCGCGTTCAACACATCCATCGGTAAGTCCACCCCAGTGCCCGACGCCAACCGCCTGCGCCGCGATGGCCTGCGCTGGATTCCCAAGGTGCATGCCGACTTTGCCGTGCCGGTGTTGACCATCCACACCTTGGGCGATATGTATGTGCCTTTTGGTTTGGAGCAAAGCTACTTGGCACGGGCCACGGCAAAGGGCCACGCAAACCTGCTGGTGCAACGTGCCATCCGCGGCGCCGGCCACTGCGATTTCACCGTGGCAGAGCAGGTACGTGCGTTTGCGGACCTGGCGCGCTGGGTGGAGCAGGGCGTCAAGCCGGCGGGTGACGATGTCGCTACGCCATCTACCGTTGCCAACCCGGCGTACGGCTGTGCTTTCACGGATAACGATTTTGGCGCTGACGATGTGGCTGCCGTGAAAGCGGCACGTGCGCCAGGCAAGTTGCCGGCCTGCACCGCGCGCAGTGAGAGCTACGCTTTTGGCAGTTAGCTTGCCAAAAGAGATTCGATTAACTGGTCGGTGATTTCAGTTGGAGAGCCGCGCCACACGATTTTGCCGGCCTTATTGACAAAGAATGCATAGGGCAGGCCTTTGATGCCGAAGGCCTTTTGGATGCTCTTCTTGCCCTCCACTGCAACCGCATACTGCATGTTCATCCGTTGCGCGAATGGTGTAACAAGCTCCAGGGTCTCTGGCGAAACGCCAATGACGACCAGCCCTTTAGGTCCGTAGGCCGCGTTCCAGGTGTTGAGTTTGGGAATGGACTCACGGCAAGGCGCGCACCAAGTCGCCCAAAAGTCCATCAACACCAGCTTGCCATCCATGGCGGGCGCTGCGCTTGTGGTGAATTGCAGATCATGTTCGGGCAATGGCACGTCCAGCTTGACGCCGTTGTACCAGTCCAAAAGGCCGGCCGAAGCGCAGGCGGCGGAGCAGGCGAGAACCAAGGGCAGTATAAATTTTTTCATCAGGGGGTGGAGTAGAAACAGTTGATCGGCCGTGATGTGTGACCACACCACTGTCGAACGCGCCACCGAACCCAATGGCCGACATAGAATGCCCGCGGTACCGCCTAGCGGCTATTGCCGTAGCCCACACTGGAGGAATCCCCCGTGAAATCATTGCTCTTCGCTGCCGCGTGCCTTTCACTATCCGCATACTCACAGCCCACCACGTGCTTGGTCTCGGGGATTGACACCAAGGCATTCGACACCTCGGTGCGCGTGCAGGACGACTTTTACGGCCACATCAACGGCCTGTGGGCCAGGACCACGTCCATCCCGGCCAGCAAGGCGCGTTGGGGCACGTATGACCAACTGCGCGAAACCGCCCAAGAGCAGGTCCGCACTATCCTTGATGAAACGGTAAGGAACCCCGGCGCTGCGGGCAGCGAGACGCGCAAGATTGCCGACCTTTACCTGAGCTTTGTAGACGACAAGACGCGCAACGCTGACGGTATCAAGCCCTTGCAGGCGGACCTGGACCGCATTGCTGCACTGCGCGACAAAAAGGACTTACCTGCGCTGATGGCCTACCTCAGCCGCAGCGGCGTGGCGATGCCGTTTGGGTTGGACGTTCATCAGGATGCCAAAGACGCTACGCGCCACGCCGTATACGCCAGCCAAAGCGGTCTGGGCCTGCCCGACCGCGACTACTACCTGAAGGACGATGACACCAAGCTGAAGGCTGCGCGCACGGCATACCTGCAGCATGTGCAGACCTTGCTCACCATGGGTGGCGATACGCAGGCAGCGGCCCACGCGGCCGATGTGCTGGCGCTGGAAACCGCTTTGGCCAACGTGCAGTGGAGCCGGGTGGAAAGCCGTGATGCACTCAAGACCTACAACCCCATCGCCCTGGACAAACTTGCAGAGCTAACACCTGGCTTTGACTGGCAGGCCTATCTGGACGCTGCTGGTCTCAAAGGCAAGGCAAACTTTGCGGTCGTGCGCCAGCCCAGCTACTTCACGGCCATGGCCGGAGTTGTCAACACGCAGCCACTGGAGGCCTGGAAGAGCTACCTGACCTGGCATCTGCTGGCCAGCTACGCACCGTATCTGTCGACCGCTTTTGTAGACGAGCGCTTCGCCTTTACCGGCAAGACGCTGCGCGGTGTGCCCGAAAGCGAGCCGCAGTGGCAGTTGGCGCAGCGCTTTGTCGACCACGCCATGGGTGAGGCGGTAGGCAAACTGTATGTCGCCAAGTTCTTCCCACCCGAGAACAAGGCCAGGGTGCAGGCCATGGTCGATAACTTTCTGGCAACCTTCCGCGAGGGCATAGACGCGCTGGAGTGGATGGGCCCAGGCACCAAGAAAGAAGCCCAGGCCAAACTCGCCAGCTTCCGCGCCAACATCGGCTACCCTGACAAATGGCGCGACTACTCCGCGCTGCAGACCCGGCCGGATGACCTGGTGGCCAACGTCCGGGCCGCGCACCAATTCGCGTACCAACGCAGTGTGGGCAAACTGGGCCGGCCGGTGCGCCGGACCGAGTGGTCCATGCTGCCGCAGACCGTCAACGCGCAGTTCAGTCCGCTGAAGAACACCATCACCTTCCCGGCCGCGCTGCTGCAGCCACCGTTCTTTAATGTGAACGCCGAAGACGCAGTCAACTACGGAGCGGTCGGCACCAGTATCGGCCATGAGATCAGCCACGGCTTTGATGATCAGGGCAGCCAGTATGACGGCCTGGGTAATCTGCGTAACTGGTGGACGGCCGAAGACCGCGCCAGTTTTGCGACCCGTGCCGAAGGCTTGGTACAGCAGTATTCGGCCTTCAGTCCGGTGCCTGGCTACTTTGTGAACGGCAAGCTGACATTGGGCGAGAACATCGGCGACAACTCCGGCGTGGCCGTTGCCTACAAGGCCTACCGCCGTTCGCTGGGTGGCAAACCGTCCCTGGTGTTGGATGGCCTGACGGGGGAGCAGCGGCTGTACATCGGCTTTGGTATCAAATTTCGTTCGCTGCAGCGGGAGGACGCGGCCATCGTGCAGGTGAAGACCGACCCCCATTCGCCCGGCGAATTCCGCGTGCGCGGCACCGTGGCCAACCAGCCTGGTTTTTATGAGGCTTTTGGCATCAAGCCTGGCGACAAGATGTATTTGCCGCCTGAGCAGCGCGTCATCATGTGGTGATGCGTTTGTAGCGAGAATTTTTTGACCATGCGCACACTTGCTGACATGCCAGCCCCGGCCATCCGCGGCTACCACGCCCACATCTACTTCGCGCAGGACACCATTGCCAAGGCGCGTGCGCTGTGCGAAGCGGCGGCGCAGCGCTTCGGTGTGACCATGGGCCGCATGCACGAGAGGCCGTTAGGGCCGCATCCGGACTGGAGCTGCCAGCTGGCCTTCGCGCCCGCCGTGTTTGCCGAACTGGTGCCATGGTTGGCCATGCACCGCGGCGGCCTGGTGGTGTTTGTTCACCCCATCAGCGACAACGAAGTGCTGGACCACACTGAACGCGCGATGTGGATGGGCGCCGTGCGGCCGCTGGATCTGAGCGTGCTGAGTGTGGGGCCGGGCGACCTGGTTTAGCCTCCACGTTCACCCACTGCGGGTCGCTCTTTGCCCCCCGGGGGCACGCTAACCCGCTACCGGAATCGACACATAGCGGTCGTACAAAATTCAATACTGACGGCTGCAAACCGGTCACTTATTTTGAATATCGATGTGTAGTGCCAATAGGCGGCACGTCGAACCCAATTCAACAGATGCTTGGATTTGTACCGGCCCGACCTTGCTAGAAACGGCATCCGCCCAACTACCGTTGAACGCGGAGCGAGAGGGCAAGTCGTTAGATAACACTGACCAGCGGGTTACATTCCCGGGGCTCTGAATTAACGCGGGTGAGATGCGGTCAAGAGAACCCAGATACTCTGAGGCTTCCTTGAGCTTTGTCACCGTGTCGGTTGCGGGCTCCTTAAACCAAGTCGACAATTCCGCACTCTTCCCGTCAGAGAGACGCCGTGCAGCGTGTACCGCACACGACTCCTCGGCCAAACTAGCCGAACAAACCGATACAAGCAGAGTTATTAGAAGCAGTGTTCGCACGAGGTGACTCCCTTTGTGTATTTGGTTGACTGGCAGATTGTGCGCGAACACATCGAAACTTTTTGAGTCTCCCTTCACAGCAAAAACCGTTTGGCATATCACATGCCAAAGCCCGCTTACGCCCCGCTGCCGACGAAACCCGGCGACTCTGAATCTACCCAAGTCTACTTCCCGTAAGCAGTCATACGGGAGCGCCCGCTGTTGGCCCGTAGCTACCGGCAAGCGATTCACAGAACTGGAGCTTTCATGCGCGGTGCTCAACGCCGAACCTTCCTAGCCTCATTTAAATCGCACGAGCAACATAGACAATCAGGATGGCGGCCGGTAGGAGCAGTGCCTGAGCTAAAAGAGTGCCAGCGAGTCTGCTGCCGACAAGCCACACAACCGTCTTGCGGAATTGGCTCTCACTAACCTTCCCATCCAAGACATCGTCGGTCATGCCTGACATATAAGGGTCAAGGAATATTGCCATCAGGACGGTCGCTCCACCATTGATGATGGACGACAGAGTGCTGGATGTCACACGAACCGATGGATCTAATACGCCAGCATAGAGAGATGCGAAGACACCGACGATCCAGAGTGCAGTTGCGCCAACATTGAGTACAGTAATCCGAGCGGATACGCCATGCCCTATGTGCATCCCTGACACGTTTGCTGCGGCTGGGGCGCTGGCCACATCTTTGATGTATGAGATACCTCCCTTGAAAAAGCCGTGAAGAATCAATTTGGGTACCGACCGGTGTACTTGAAAGTGAAGAACAGCGCGACAGAAAACGCGCTGAAACGTAGGAATAAGAAACGCACCCAAGACAGTGGCGACGCTAGCGGATACAAGCAGCCATCGAAAGTCAAGAAGCAGGGTTGTGGCATCTGGACCCGTTAGGTTCGACTCTACCCTCTTCGCCAAGAATGGACCGAGGAAGGAATTCGAGGTCCTCGAGACGAGGACAAGGATGCTGAAGAGTGCAAATGAAACCGCAATTCGCTTTGTCCGGACGCCTGCAATCCGAACGGAGTACGCGAGTGTGCCGATCAGATGAATGACAAATGTTAGGAAGCAGAGAAAGAGTAGTTGTCTATCCAAGGCCTATTCCTCAATCAGTTTGATGGCGTACCCGTCAGCCGCCAGAAACCCCCGGGGACTCGCTATGCGATGTCCGTCGTCACCGGACAACAGAGGGGGCTAGCTAGCTTTAAGAATATTTCGACTTCAAGAAGAAACTTTGAAGTCAATGCGAACCGGCTGTGAAATGCCGGCAAACGGCATTGGCACCTTAAGAGCGGGCATTGACCAATGGCAGCAGTTGGCCCAGTCCGGGTGCTTCAGCGTACGCATGCCGTGCCAGGGTCTTTAGCATACGCGGCAATCAAAATGCTTCATCTCATTCGGGACGCGGTACTCTTTCCCATCAAATTTGAGACGGTATTCCCTTTTTTCAGTCTTTGTTGGAAGGAGTTCGCATGCTCCAGACTTGTCCTCCCGTGCTTCCATATCAGTCAGTCGCTCCTGCACCAGAATGTCATAAAAACCGCTGGAAAGTGTCTTGTCCATGACTAGGGTCCGCTCGGCTTCTCTGGTCTGCTCTTGGCAAGATCCACGGTTCGTAAAATAGATATGAGTTTCTGCGCCCGACAGAACGCTGACAACATCTTTTCCTCTGGTCACGAACAGATGTAGCTCTTGGCTACTGGTAAAGCTCATGCCAAGTTCGGCTCTCACTCCGAATGCTCGCAGCCCAGGAGAAACAAAATACCGTCCCGTATCTATAGCGATGCCGCTGAGTCTCGGGCCACCTCCGTTGGGTAACTTGGCTTTGAAGATTCCACTCGCGAGTGTCTTTTTGGTTCGCGTATCTACGAGTGACACTTCGAGGTCGTAATCTTCGTCTCGCGAGTTCGCTATGTTCGCCTGTGGAGAAGCGATTGCCAGAATGCTGACCTGATTGATAGTAGGATGATCTCTACAGGAGACAATCCAATTTTCGGTATCGACACCTTGCGGATGGCGGGCACTCTCGCAGTAGTCGGAGGCATTGGCGTTGCATGCAAGAAGAAACTGAGCCCCGGCAATCACGAGTAGGGTTGTGCGCATAAGCATATGGAAAGTGACCTAAATTTGAAGTTATCCGACGGACGCGATACGCTCGTGCTGCCAATAACCGAGGCTTTCAATTTACCTCAGTCTACTTCCCGTCAGCAGTCATACGGGAGCGCCCGCTGTTGGCCCAAAACAGCCGCCCACCTGCTTCGGACCTTCCGACAGTCAAGCAACCCCCACAGCGGAGAATTGAAGGCTGGCGGTCAATGATTTGCAGAAAGGGTGATCAGTCACGCCGCAATACGCACCTGTGGCGCAGCCTAGGCCAGCTTGCCCAAGCCCACCAGGGCCGCGTGCTGCAACAGCATGATGGTCTTGCCGTCCTGAATCGTACCGGTCCCGATCTGTGCCAGCGCATCCGGTAGCGTCAGTTCAATCACCTCAATATCCTCCCCCTCGTGCACATGGCCGCCGCCCTGTGATAGTTGGTCAGCGGCCTCGTATGCCGCGGCGAAGAAGTGCAGCTTCTCGGTGACGGAGCCTGGGCTCATGTAGGCCTCGAACAGCTTGCGCGCGTTGCGGATCTGGAAGCCGGTTTCTTCCGCTGCCTCGCGGCGTATGCAGGTCTCGGGGTCGTCACCGTCCAGCAAACCGGCACAGGCCTCGACCATCATGCCGTCGGCATTGCCGTTCACAAAGGTCGGAAAGCGGAATTGGCGCGTCAGCACGACCGTGTTGCGACTGGCGTTGAACAGCAGCAGCACCGCGCCGTTGCCGCGGTCATAGGTTTCGCGGCTCTGGCGTTGCCAGCTGCCGTCGCGGCGCAGGTAGTCAAACGTGGTTTTCTTCAGCACATACCAGTTGTCCGATAGCAGTTCGACACCCACAACCTTGACGCGGGGAGAGGCTTCTTGGGTACTGACTGGTGTGTTGGACCGCATATATTCAATTCGTGAAAAAACGTGCAGTTTAGTATAATTTCGTGCAAACACGCGCGGACCCGCACAAACCCATGCTGACCACACAACGCAAAAAACTAATCCAGGACCGCCTGCTAAAAGACGGTGAAGTCATCGCCAAGACCCTGAGCCAGGAGTGGGGCGTATCCGAAGACACCATCCGCCGCGACCTGCGCGAACTGGCGCAAGAGGGCAAGCTGCAGCGCGTGCACGGCGGTGCGCTGCCTGCGTCCAAGGCGCTGGCCACGCTGGACGCGCGCCAGCATATTGCCGCCGCCGACAAGCAGGCGCTGGGACGGGCCGGTGCGGCCATGGTCATGCCCGGGCAACTGGTGTTCTTGGATGGAGGCACCACGGCGCTGCAACTGGCCCGACATCTGCCACAGGATTTGCGCGCCACCTTTGTGACGCACAGCCCCACGGTGGCGCTGGAGTTGGTAAGCAAGCCACAGCTGGACATCATCATGCTGGGCGGCACGCTGTACCGACACTCTATGGTCAATGTGGGTGCTGCAGTGGTTGCGGCGGCTACAAGCTTTCGGGCCGACCTGTACTTCATGGGCGTGACCGGTGTGCACGCCACTGCTGGCTTGAGTACCGGTGACTTTGAGGAGGCGGCGGTCAAACGCGCACTGCATGCCCATGCCGCCGAAACCATCGTGCTGGCCTCCGCCGAGAAGCTGGGTGCGGCGTCCCCCTATGTGGTGGCGGCCGTGGCTGAGGTCGCGGCTGTGCTGGTGCTGCCGGGCCTGCCCAAGGAGCTAGCCAAGGGCCTGAAGGCGGCGGGAGCGCGGATCGTGGTGGTCAAGTAAGATTTGTTAGTGCTATCGGTTTAATAGCTACTCACGCATATCCCACGAGGGCTACAGCCCGTTTTTCCTCTGAGTGCCTAAAAAGCACGCAAAATATACCTGATTTGGGGTTTTTTAAGACGGTTTGACGTCACCGATCAAGCAAACAGCGCCTCAAACCCCTCCACCGGCTCAAAGCGCTTGTTGCGAAACAGCAGCCGGGTCACACCCGGCAGCGCGCGCTGCGCGACCGAATGCCGTGGGTCGCCGGGGTAGCACAGCACGCGCGTGCCATCTTCGTCAAACGACTCTGGCAGCACCAGCGGCGGCAGTTGCTGGCGGGCAGCGACCATAACGCTGGCAACCGTGCGGTGGCGGGACAGGTGCGACAGACTCATGATCTGCGGTGGCGCCAGTTCGATCTGGCCACTCCAGTACTGCTGAAGTGCCGTGCGCGGCGCCAGCCACACACTCTCGGTCGCTTCATAGTCGTCGTGTGTGGCTTCCTGCTCGGGTGGCACGGCGGCGACGAAGAAGCGGGTGTCAAAGCGCTTGTTGGTGACGGAGGGCATGCGCGGTGTGATCCAGCGGCTCCACGGCAGCACATTACGTGTCTGCAGCCGCACCTGCAGCTCTGCCAGCAATTGGTTGAAGGGCTTGGTCGCGTCATGTAGCAGCGCGGCGCGCGCCGTTGCAATATTGGGAGTGAACAGCACGCGGGATTCTTCAAAAGCCTCACGCAATGCTGCTACATACAGGCCGGTGGCGGTGCTGATGGCCGTTTGCGGCTCGCCCAATGCGGCGTGCAATTGGGTGGGGTCTTGGTCCAGGTGCGCGGCGACATCTAGCAGGGCGTCGTTAGCGTCCAGCTTGCCGCCCGGGAACACATAGGCGCCGCCCAGCACATCCGACAGGCCGTGGCGCTTGACCAAGAACACCTCCAGGCCCTGGGGCGCGTCGCGCAGCATGACCACGGTTGCGGCGTCGCGTGGTGGGGCGGTGGGGACTTCGGAGTTCAGTTCCATGGTGGAGGAGTGTCTCGGTGTTGACCTGGCGCGGCGGTTCTGTGAATTACAGTGTTTGGTGAAGGCTGGCTTCGCACTGCGGGTTCGCCAATTATGTTTATGTCAAAAAAAGGAAGAGTGTTTATGCCTATCGATTTCAAAGGCCGTGTTGCCATTGTGACGGGTGCGGGCGGTGGCCTGGGTCGCCAACATGCCTTGGCGCTGGCCGCGCGCGGGGCCAAGGTGGTGGTCAATGACCTGGGCGGCGCGCGCGATGGCTCGGGCCATTCGCTGACCGCGGCCGAGGCGGTGGTGGCAGAGATTGTGGCCGCCGGTGGCGAGGCCATTGCCAACGGCGCATCGGTTACCGACTGGGATGCCGTGCAGGCAATGGTGCAGCAGGCCGTGGACACATGGGGCAGGGTGGACATTCTGGTCAACAACGCCGGCATCTTGCGCGACAAGAGTTTTGCCAAGATGGAGTTGGCCGATTTCCGCTTGGTCATGGACGTGCATTTGATGGGCGCCGTGCATTGCTGCAAGGCGGTGTGGCCCCACATGGTGGAGCAGAAGTATGGCCGCATTCTGATGACGACTTCCAGCTCGGGGCTGTACGGCAATTTTGGCCAGTCCAACTACGGTGCGGCCAAGCTCGCGTTGGTGGGGTTGATGCAGACGCTGTCCATTGAAGGCGCCAAATCCGACATCCGCGTCAATGCCCTGGCGCCCACGGCGGCCACGCGCATGACCGAAGGGCTGATGTCCGAGGCCGTGCTGGCTGCACTGAAGCCCGAGGCCGTTGTGCCCGCCATGCTGGTGCTGGTCGCGCAGAATGCTCCCACCCGCACCATCCTGTGTGCAGGTGCCGGCCACGTTGAGGCCGCCAACATCACGATGACGCAGGGCGACTGGATTGGCCTGGATGGGGACGCAACCGAGCGTCTGGCCGCACAGTTGGACAAGGTGCGCGACCGTGTGGATGAGATGGTGCCGTCCAGCGGCGCGGCGCAGGGCAGCCACGAGGTGTCGCACGCCACGGTGAAACTGGCTTAGGGTTGGTGGACGACCCATTGCGTCTGGCCGTCCGTCTCCGGGTTGGCGGCCAGTGCCAGATGCTCCGCCTGGTCGACAACGGCGGACGCGTTGGCATCACCTGCAATGACCGACACCGCGCCAATGCCAAAGCGCGGCACAAAGGCGTAGGTGGTGTAGTCCGGCCCAGTCACGCGCAACGGTTTTGCCATCAGGTAATGCAGGCGCTGCAGTAGTTTTTCGACGAGGCGGCTCTTGCTGTCGGTCGAGACCACGACGACGAAACAGCGTGGGTGGTAGAGGCCCAATACATTGCGAAAGCCCACTGAGCGCCGCATCCGCGCCGACATCGCGGCCAGGATTTGCTGGTCGGCGTTGTGGCCCGCGGTCTCGGCCAATTCATACAGGTTGCGCAGGTAGAGACAGATCACCGTGCATTCCTGGTGCCGGCGTGCACTGCGCCAAAAGGCGTCGTCTACCTTGGAGATCAGCATCGAGCCTTTGGGTAGTCCTGTAGACGGATCGCCGCCCTCTGCCAAATTTGCCAGGCGCTCCAAGCGCCGGTTGATGCGGTCACGGCGCAGGCCCAGGTAGGTGCCCGCCATCAGGAAAGAAATGGTGCACAGTGCGGTCAATATCCAGACGGCTATGCCCAAGTCCTGGTGCAAGCCATGCGCATACAGCCCGGCCACCATGACCAGCAGCAAGCCCATGTTGGCCAGCATGCCGAGCGCAAGCCGGTCTCCCAGCGTGATGGCGCGCAGCAGTGCGATGGCGGGCGGCAAAATGGCCACGGTATTGATAGCTGCCGTGGTGGCCAGCAAAGCGGGCGCCTCTTCCGGCGGACCCATCCAGGTCAGCGCGGCCATCGTGCAGCCCGCCAGTGCAAGGCCGACCACGCCGCAGCCAATGCTGGCCCGTACGACGCGATCTTCGCGCGCCACGCCCATCCAAAAACCCAGGTAGCGCAGTGCCAGCGCGCCGCCCAACAAACCCATGCTGTTTTGCAGCACGTGAAGCATTTTTAGGGGAAGGCTGGGGAAGATGAACTCGGTGATACCGGTCAACAAAACACATGCCGAACCGACCAGCGCCACGAACACAAAGGCGCGCCAAGATGCGATGCTGCGCCGTATCAATGCATCCGCCAGCGCAAAGGCGGCGAGTGTGGTCAGACCACCCAGCATGGCCGACCAGACAACGAGTTCAGGCGCATTCATGCGGAATTATGGTGGAATTATCGAAACTTGACCCTAGCCAGCAACAGTTGTTGGGGTGTGGTACCTTTGCGCCCCACAGAAATCGAAGGGCCTTAAGGGTCACAAGCATGCAAACAATTTCACAGGCCTTGGGGTCGCTCACCGCATCACGCATCCACGGTATACGCCGCGGTGTGGAGAAAGAGAGTTTGCGCACGCTGACCAACGGTGCCTTGGCGACGACGCCGCACCCCAAGGCATTGGGCTCGGCGTTGACGCACCCCAACATCACGACGGACTTTAGCGAATCGCAGGTTGAATTGATCACCGGCGTACACGCGGCAGTGCAAGACTGTGTGGATGAGTTGACGCAGGTGCAGCAGGCTACCGTACACGCGCTGGGTGATGAAATGTTGTGGGCCTCCAGCATGCCCTGTCGATTGCCGGATGATGACGCGATTCCGCTGGGCCAATATGGCACATCCAATGTGGGCCGCTCCAAAACCGTGTACCGCATGGGCCTCGGCTACCGCTATGGGCGGCGCATGCAAGCCATCTCGGGTATCCACTACAACTGGTCGTTGCCCGATGTCAGCAGCGAGCAATACTTTGGTCTGATCCGCAATTTCCGCCGCCACGCCTTTTTGTTGTTGTATCTGTTTGGTGCGTCGCCGGCCGTGTGTTCCACCTTTGTTGCCGGGCGCCCGCACCAACTGCAGGCGCTCAATGCCCACACCATGTATTTGCCCTACGCCACGTCGCTGCGCATGGGGCGCCTGGGCTATCAGAGCGATGCCCAGGCGTCGCTGGCCGTCAGTTACAACAACCTGCAGGGATATGGCGGATCGCTGGAAGAGGCGCTGACACAGGCCTACCCGGCCTACGAAGCCATAGGTGTGCGTGGCCCGGACGGCGCCTACCGCCAACTGGCAACCAGCCTACTGCAGATCGAAAACGAGTTCTACGGCACGATACGCCCCAAGCGTGTCATCTTCCCGGGCGAGCGGCCCCTGCATGCGCTGCGCGAGCGCGGCGTGGAATATGTCGAAGTGCGCCTGATGGACCTGGACCCGTTCGAGACGGTGGGTATCAATGCCCAGACCATGCGGTTTCTGGATGTTTTTTTGCTGCACTGCCTGCTCAGCGAGAGCGCACCCGATTCGCCGGAAGAAATTGTGGCGTTGGCGCACAACCAGCACAGCGTGGCCGAACGTGGGCGAGAGCCAGGGCTGCGCCTGGAGCGCGGTGCGGGTACTGTCGCACTGAAGGACTGGGGCCTTGAATTGGTCGGGCAACTTGGCCCCATCGCCAAGACGCTGGATGCTGCACACGCAACTACCAACTACAGCGATGCGGTGCAGGCCGCTGTGCACGGCTTGCAGCATCCCGAGACGCTGCCTTCGGCCCGCGTGTTGAAAGCCATCACCGAACAATTTGAGGGTTCATTTGCGACCTTTGCAAGGGCGCAATCGGTGCAGATCAAGCAGTCAATGCTGGACATGCCCTTGCCTGCGGAACTGCAAGCGCGCTTTGAAACCTTGGCACGCGAATCATGGGATGCGCAGCGCAAGATCGAAGCGGCCGACACCCTGCCGTTTGATATCTACCTGCAAGAGTATTTGTCGCACAAACGGCTGGGTGCCAAAACCCCCGCATGATTCGCTATCTAAGAAAATTGCGGACGTGAAAAAAGGGCTGAGCGCCATGCGCTCAGCCCTTTTTCGTAGGCCCTGCCGTTACCGCGGCCGGGCTTTTCTTGACCAGCTGTGATTAAGCAGCCTTGCGTGTGCGAACCACTTTCTTGGCAGCTGTCTTGACAGAAGTGGCCTTGGCTGTAGCGGTCTTGGCGCGGGCTGGCTTGCCAGCAATCTTGGTAGCCAGTTCGCTGGACTTGGCTTCGATCTTGGCCACAACCTTGATCACGGCTTGTGCTGCAGGCACAGCGGCGGTAGCCAGGCTGCTCAGCGTGGTCACGCCGGTGGACTTTTCGAAACGGCCTGCATTGGCAGACACTTGCACGACGCCCTTGCCGGCCAGTTCCACGGCCTTGTTGACGACCAGGTTGGCGTTGTCAGAAGTTACTTCCACGCCCTTGACGTAGTAGGCCGTCAGCTTTTGCTCTGCAGACAACGCATTCTTGCGGGTCTTGGCGCTCAGACGCGAACCGGCCTTTTCCAGCGCGGCGATAAAGCGGCGGTCCATGAACACTGCAGCGCGCTCGTTGCCCACGCGGTAAGCGCTGATGACGTTCTTGGCAGTGTTGCCATAGGATTCAATCAGTTCGTTGGTGACGGTTGCGAGTTTTTGGTTAGCCATGAAAATGCTCCTGAAGAAAAATGAAAGAGATGAGAAACCTGTTGCTGGGGTGGATTCTGTCGGTTCGTCCTAGTGCTGGCACCTTAATTCCGGCAGTTTTCCTAGAGGCGTATGCCTATTGCGCCCCCACGCTCTGCCGCTACGCGGGTCGCTGCCCCCCGAGGGGGCTAAATCCGCTTGGGGCGGCCCGGCGCGGATTTGCTGCCCCTGCGGCGAGTTGGCAGGCGGTCTGCGCAAACTGTCCGACAATCAAGCCTTCACCCAATCAGCAATCAATAAGAGGTTTCAGGCGTATGGCGATTCAGTGGTTCCCAGGTCATATGCACCTGACGCGCAAGGCGATCGAGGAGCGCATCAAGGAGATTGATGTGGTTATCGAGCTGCTGGATGCGCGCCTGCCCGGCTCCAGCGCCAACCCTATGTTGGCCCAGCTCACCGCAGGCAAACCGGCACTCAAGGTGCTAAACAAACAAGACCTGGCCGACCCCGCACGCACGCTGGAGTGGCTGGCCCACTTCAACGCTTTGCCGGGCACCCGTGCGCTGGGGCTTGACGCCAGCATGGCATCACCGGCCCGCGCGCTGATTGATGCCTGCTTTGCGCTGGCGCCCAGCCGCGGCCAGAGCATGACCAAGCCCATGCGGGTGCTGATTTGCGGCATTCCCAATGTGGGCAAGTCCACGTTGATCAATACGCTAAAAGGCAAGCGTTCGGCAGTGACCGGCGATGAGGCGGGCGTCACCAAGATCGAGCAACGCATCGTGCTGCAAGACGGCTTCTACCTGTTTGACACACCCGGCGTGTTATGGCCGCGCATCATAGTGGCCAAGAGCGGCTACAACCTGGCCGCCAGTGGCGCCATTGGCCGCAATGCCTTTGACGAGGAAGAGGTTGCGCTGGAGCTGCTGGACTACCTGCGTCAGCATTACGCCCCGTTGGTGGAAGCGCGTTACAAGACCTCCGGCGTAGCTGATCTGACGGATGAGCAAATTCTGGAAGCAGTGGGGCGCAAGCGCGGCGCGCTGCTGACGGGTGGCAAGATAAACTTGCAAAAGGCAGCTGACCTGGTCATCCATGATTTCCGCTCCGCCGTCATGGGCCGCATCACGCTGGAGACGCCGACCGAATTCGGGCAATGGCTGGCCCATGGCCAAAAGCTGGACGCTGAACGCCAGGTCAAGAAAGACGCCATCGAGCTGGACAGGGCCGTGCGGTTCAAGAAGGTGCGACGGCCAGGGCGAAAAGACTCTTCCGACGAGAACGCCTCGGATTAAATGGGCCTCCAGCCCTCGTGTATATTACGCGAGTAGCTACTAAATACATAGCAAATTCAGTGCAGTGACGGTGCGTCTGCGCGATTGAACATGAAAACCCTACTGCCCTTGCAATTGCTGTTTGCGCCTGACCGCAACGACCCGAACCCGCTGGTCATCTACCACGGTCACGGTTGTCCCGACGGCTTTGCGTCTGCACTCGCCGCCTGGTTGTTTTACGAAGGCAAGGCGGAATTTTTGGGCCTGGACCATGGCAATGTGCGATCCGTCGCCGATCTGCCCGTGCTGCATGGCCGCGCGGTCTACATTTTGGATTTTTCGTTTTCTGCCGACATCCTGCGCGACATTGAAGAGCATGCGGCCAAGCTGGTGCTGCTAGACCACCACAAGAGTGCTGCCGAGCAACTCACCGGTTTTGCCTGCCGTTGCGGTGTCGTGCATTTCGACATGAGCAAATCAGGCTCGCGCCTGGCCTGGGAATTTTTTCAACCCAACCGGCCACTGCCAGATTTGGTGCGCTTTATTGAAGACCGCGACATCTGGACCTGGCAGTACCCCGAGAGCGCCGGGTTCCTGGCTGCACTGGACATGGAACCATTTGACTTTGCACGCTGGGCGGTCATGGCCGCGTTTGATGCGGATCAGGTGACCGCTTTCATGGCGCTTGGCCAAGCCATGGACGAGAAATTCAAAAAGCTGGCTGCCGACATTGCAGATGGCGCCCAGGCGATCAGCTTCAACGGCCAGCACGGCCTCATGGTCAATGCGCCAGGAGTCTTCCACAGCGTGGTAGGTGACATGCTGTCGCGCAAATGCGGCAGCTTTGCCTTGCTGTGGTGCGTATCGAAAGAGGGGGTGATCAAAGCCGGGCTGCGTTCACAGCGCGACTTTGATTGCATCGCCTTGGCCCGCAGCATGGGCGGCGGTGGCCATGCCCAGGCCTGCGGGTTCAAGATGGGCAAGGAGCGCTTGCCCGAACTGCTGAGCGGCGTGTTTACTTCGTCTTGATCTTGCCGCGGGGCATCACGGTCGTAACCGGTGCCATCGGACGATCGGACGTTGAGTTCTTGGGCTCAGACGTGTCCTTCTTGGGTTTCTTTGCCATTTTTTCCTTGCGCTGATCACCTTTAGCCATATGTCCTCCGAAGTCAACCCCGACATGGGGTTCGATGGCTAGATATTACGGCAGAAACGGGCCAATATTGCTGGCACTACTGCTTGTTGCACCCGGCGCTTGCGTCTACCATGCAGTTCCCCGTTATTACCGGAATGCGCCCCATGGCAAAAGACCTGACACCCAGCACCCAGTGGGCTGAAAACGTAGCGCCGGATGAGGTTGAACGCTTCGCCAGTTATGGCCAGCAGTTCGCCGCCCTACAGGCCCGAAAATCCAAAAAATATGGCAATGGCCGTGCTCTGCACCGCAAGCAGTTGACCGCCGCCAAAGGCACACTGGAAGTGTTGGGCGACCTGCCGGACTTTGCACGCCAGGGCTTGTTTGCCAAGCCTGGCAGCTTCGAGATCTTGGTGCGTTTGTCCAACGGTGGCATGGATAAGGCGTCGGATCACAAGCCCGACATTCGCGGGTTTTCTCTGCGCGTATTGGGTGTCACGGGCGATTCGGCATTGGGCAACGGGCCTGCGGTCAGCCAGGATTTTGCGTTGATCAACCAGGAGGTGTTTGGCTTCTCCAGTGCCGATGATTTTGTGCAATTTGTAGTCGCCGCGTCCCAAGGCGGTGGCAGTTTGCTCAAGTTTTTGTTCCGGCGTTATGGCGTGTTTGGCGCCCCCGTGCGCCTGGTCAGCATGGTCAAGACCGTGGGTAAATCTTTCAGCGGGTTCGCGACCGAAACCGTATTCAGCGCGGCCCCCATTGCATGCGGACCCTACGCCGTGCGCGTGCGCCTGGTGCCTGCTGCCAGCAATGGACCTGCAAGCGCCGATGCCAAGCAAGACTGGGGTGCGGACTTCAGCGCCAAACTGCTTGACAAGAGCCTGCAGTGGGACTTGCAGTTGCAGCCCTTTGTGGATGCCGAGCGCACGCCGATTGAAGACGCGTCGGTCAATTGGCCCAGCCCCTACACCACAGTGGCACGCCTGACGCTGCCCAAACAGGACAGCAACTCTGCGCAGGGCAAGGCCTTGTCAAAGCAGGTTGAATCCGACATATTCGATCCATGGCAAGCCCTGGCTGCACACCGGCCCCTGGGTGATGTGATGCGTGCGCGCAAAGCGGTGTACTTTGTCAGCCAGCAGGCGCGGCGCGCGCATTAAGTAGCGCTTGCTTGACATGCCTCAACCTGGCCGGGTTGGGGCGGGTGCAACATGCCGCGGTATTCACCACTTTTACAGGAGGCATTCACATGTTCAAACACATTGTTATCGCAACCGATGGTTCACCCGCTTCGGAGCACGCGGCCCAGTTGGCGGTAGGCCTGGCGCGTGCACACGGCGCCAAGTTGACGGCGGTATACGTGGTAGACCCTTACCCCTATCTGGGGGTGGGCGAAATCAATCCTATGGGTTTTCAGTCCTACATGTCGGCCGCGCAGGCCCAGGCTTCTCAGGCCCATGCGTATGTTGAGACGTTGTGCAAGCAGGGTGACCACCCAGTGGCTTTGGAGGTGCGTTTGGTGGAGGAGGTCGGTGCTGCCAGCGGCATCGTGCAGACCGCCGAGGCTCTTGGCGCGGATTTGATCGTGCTGGGTTCGCACGGGCGCAGCGGCATTGCACGCCTGATGCTGGGCAGCGTATCGACGAAGGTGGTTGCCGAATCCAAGGTGCCGGTGTTGGTGACCCGATAAAGCTCCCGCGACTTGAAATAGCGTGTTTGGCGCCCAGCTAGGGTGCTTGACAACGTATTAACTGGAGCGTGCGCCGTGGCTTTTATTCTCTTGTGTGGTTTGGCCTTACTCCTGGTTGTGGGCTTGCTGGGCCAGCCCTATTGGTTGCGGTATCGGCGCAACCGCGTGCGTGCGACGGCTTTCCCTGCAGCGTGGCGCAAGATCTTGCAGCGGCGCGTGCCCTTGGTGCGCCGCCTGCCCGCGCATTTGCAAATGCAGCTCAAGAAAAACATGCAAGTGTTCATTGCCGAAAAATCATTTCTGGGCTGCGCAGGCCTTCGCATCACCGAAGAGATGCGGGTCGTTATTGCGGCCCAAGCCTGCTTGCTGATTCTGAACCGCGCCACCGATTACTTTGCCAATGTGCGGCAGGTATTGGTCTACCCCGGTGCCTTTTTTGTCAACCGCACCTCGATGGACGGCTCTGGTGTGCAGCAGGAAAACCGCCAGGCACTGGCCGGTGAATCCTGGTCGCAAGGCCAGGTGATCTTGTCGTGGCAAGACACCATGGAAGGCGCTGCCGTGCCGGACGATGGCCGCAACGTGGTGATCCACGAGTTTGCGCATCAGTTGGACCAGGAAAACGGTGCAGCCCGCGGTGCACCACCACCTACGTTGGGTGACACACAGTACGATGCGCGTCGCTGGTCGCAGGTGTTCAACGCCGCCTATGCACATTTGCAATTGGAAGTGCACAACGGTGTGCAGGGCCTGATCAACCACTATGGTGCGCAAGACCCGGCGGAGTTTTTCGCAGTAGTGTCCGAGGTGTTTTTTGAGCAACCCCGCGAACTGGCCGTGGAGTACCCGGCGCTGTACCGTGAACTCAGTGCTTACTACAAGGTGGATCCTGCGGGTTGGTAAGGCCCCAGCCTACACGCCCTCGACCATGATCATGGTCCGGCGTGCCGCTTGCCGGCTGACGGGAAGAATGGCCTGGTACTCGGGCGAGTCATAAAAACGGTTGGCAGAGTCAGCATCGGGGAAACGAATCAATACCATGCGGGTGGGTGACCACAGGTCGGTTTCCCGCAGCGTCAGCTTGCCGCCCCGCGCTAGGTATTCGCCACCAAAATGTTCCACCAGAGGCTTGGCCTTGAGTTTGTATTCTTCGTACAGCTCGGGGTTTTCGAGCAAGGTATCGACGATGAGGTAGGTTGCCATGGGTGTATCCGTGTGTTCGTTGATAAATGCGGGCGTCAGTAATCGTTGTGTCTGGTCAATAGAGGCCGCGCACCCGGGCTTGCAAGCGGCTCAGACCCAGCAGGGCGTCGGTAAACGGCGTGGGCACTCCGGTCAAGGTGCCCAGTTCTTTCACCACGGTGACCAGCGCATCCAGCTCAATGGCTTTGCCCGCTTCTACATCCTGCAGCATCGATGTTTTAAAGGCACCGAGCTTGAGTGTGACCTGGTGCCGGTCCGACGGTTGTTGTTCAATCGGAATGCCGATGCGGTTGCCGATCTCCTTGGCCTCCAGCATCACGGCAGAGACGAAATTGCGCACCAACTCATCGCCCAGAATCAGGTCGGTAGTGGCGCCAGTCAGCGCGCTGATGGGGTTCACCGTCATATTGCCCCACAGCTTGTACCAAACGTCTTTTTGTACCTGGGGCGATACGCTGGCGGCAAAGCCTGCCTGCGTCAGCAGCGCCGCCAATGCCTGCACACGTTCACTCACCACGCCTGATGGTTCGCCCAGTATCAGCCCGTTGCCAAAGTGGTGGTGGATGACGCCGGGTGCGTCTACCGAGCAACTGGCGTGCACCACACACCCGATGACGTTGGCCGCGGGAATGGCCGCAGCAATCTCGCCGCTGGCATCCACCGCCTGCAATTGGGTGCCAGCCAGCGCGCCACCAAAACCCTGGAAGAACCACCACGGTACGCCGTTCATCGCCGTTAGCACCACTGATTTAGGGCCAATCAGCGGACCGATCTTGCGCACCACCTCCTGCAGAGCGGGTGCCTTGACGGAGACCACCACCAAATCCTGGACTCCTAACGCGGCCGCGTCTGCGCAGGCCGTTACAGCATGTCGCTCGGCGCCGATGCGCAAGCCATTGCTTTGCAGGGCCGCCAGTGTGGCGCCACGTGCAAACACGCTGATCTGGCAACCTGCACGTGCCAGCCCGGCGCCGATCCAGCCGCCGATGGCACCGCAGCCGACGATGCATACCTTGGAAATCATGGGTTTTCTTTCTATTGCTTGGACAGTCGGCGTATTTTGGCAGTGTTGCTTACGTTGGTCATTTGTCGGGCAACCTTTACGAGCCCAATGCTGGCGCGACCCGGACGGCTTGTGAACATAGTTATCCACAAAGACGTCCACAGAAATCGGGGGTAACTACTGGCTTTGGGATACTGCGATGCAGCGATCGGTGGCCCTACAATTTTTGCTATCACGCGGCATCCTGTCATTGGTAAATATGCCCATTTGACTTTCGGGTTTACCCTGGATTCAAGATGATTTTTGGCGGTATGGACAGGAAACATGCCGGTCCGTCGGGGTGAAAGACTCGCAATGTTATCCACAGCGGCGTAGGTAGTCAGTTGGTAGTAAGAATCCATCCGCGGGCGTTGCGAACCGGCGCGAGGGCGCTAAGCCTTTACGCCAGGATTTTTACGGAATCTCATATGAAAAATTGGGTCGTAGCCCTCGTGAAATATGCCTTGTTAGCTATCAAATTGATAGCAATCCGGGCTTAAAAGGAGGAACCCGGCTGGTTCAAAAAAACCAGTTCCTCGACAGTGGAGGCGCGCCCCAGAATTGCGTTGCGGTGTGGGAAGCGGCCGAACTGATCGATGATGGCCTTGTGGCGCTGCTCAAACGAAAGGGTCTTTTCCAGACCGGCTTGCGAAAACAATGCCACGGCCTGCATGTGGATGAGGGGCGACTCGCTGTGCATGTAAGGCATGTAGGCAAAGCTGCGCCTGACGGCATCCAGCACATAGTCTTGCCCGCTGGCAACCAATTCTTGTGCCAGCGTCAGAGCCTGTGCGTCTTGCGCAAATGCGGCCACAGTATCGCGGTGGATGTTGCGTGAGAACTGATCCAACACGATTATTTCCGCCAGGCGGCCCTGTGGCGCGGCGCGCCATTTGAAAAGCTCGCCCCGGGATGCCGCCCGCAAGACCGCTCCAAAGCGCTCGCGCATCGTGGCGTCCAAGGCGGCGTCTTTGGCAAAACGCTGTTGGTCACTGAGTTCTTCAAACCAGAAATGCAGGATGTCTTGTGCGTGCATACATGCCCTCGTGCTACTTGTTTGGAGCCTAGTCTACCCATGGTTGCGTTCGAATACGCCGCTTTAAGGTCGAAATCGCCTCCAGTGCAGGCACTCAAAAATGTCGGGCAACTGCGCCGGGCGGGCGGATGCGGGTTCTGCTGATTCTTCCTGGCAGGCGTCAACGGTTGCCCCAACTTGGGCGTTGCTACAGCTAGACACAGCGGTCGTTTGTTGCCCGGGAGCCCACAAGTCCTTGGTATACTGATTTTTGACAGCTCTTTCGCTCGGACAGTCGCTGTGTTTTAAAAGTTATCAACTTTCACATTTTTGGAGTTCTAATATGAATAAGGTTCTGATTGCCCTCGTCGCTGGTTTGGTTGCTGCTGGTGCCTACGCTGCAGACGACGCAAAAAAGACACGCGCTGAAGTTAAGGTGGAAGCCGCCGCTGCTAACAAAAAGGGCGACACTGCTGGCGGTGAAGCGAACGGCATGGCAACTGCTGCAGAGGCCAAACTGTCCAAGGAAGAAATGGCCGCTGTGCGCGCCAGCGTGAAGGCAGGTGCCAAAGCAGCGAACAAAAAGGGCGACACCGCTGGTGGTGAAGCGAACGGCCTGGTGACTTCCGCCGAAGCCAAATTGTCCAAAGAAGAAATGACTGCTTTGCGCGCTAGCGTCAAGGCAGAGGCCAAGGCTGCCGTCAAAAAAGGCGAAGTCAAGATGGGTGAGAAATAATTCAAAATCTGACCTCGATGTAAATCGAGGTACGTTTGAAACAAAAAGGGCCCTAGTGGCCCTTTTTGCATGGGGCGCTAGAGTTGTTCCTCGGGGACCAGCGGGCTCAGCACCCAAGCCTTGAAACGCAACCAGAGAGACGTGTCGGGCTCGGTTGTCAAGACCATTTCCTTGTCGTCATCCATGCCCAACCATTCGATGCCAGAGCCGCTCTGGGCCAGACGCAAGCGGTAAGCGCTTTGCAATCTGTCGATGTCTATGACCCGGATAATTTCGCGGGCGATTTCGGGGGAGTCGATGACGGCACCAAATTCGGTGTTGACCGTGGCAGAGCGCGGGTCCAGGTTCATCGAGCCAATGAATGATGTCTTGCGGTCCATGACGAACAACTTGGCATGCAACCGCCCCAGCGACGAACCAAACAGGAAGGGTCGCTTGTTGTACTTCACACGGGAGGTACTGAGTTCATACAACTCGATACCATCGGCCAGCATTTGTTCGCGGTAGCGACTGTAGCCAGTGTGTACGATCGGCTCATCGGTGGAGCCCAGCGAGTTGGTCATGACGGTGACTTTGACACCCCGGTCCCGCAACTGTTTGAGAAACTTCATGCCCTTGATGCCCGGTACAAAGTAGGGCGATGAAGCCACCACTTCGCGTTGTGCCAGGCTGACCGCCTCCAGCACGTTGTAGGTCACACTGGTTTCCAGCAACTCGCCACCGGCGATGCTTTCAAATGGTTTGTCCGGGTGGTCCGCAAAAACATACGCAGTGCCCCAGTACAGACCCAGTCGACCCGCGTCCAGATCATCGGAAATCGGCGCATAACCCAGTACATCAGTCGTGGCCAAGGGTTGTGGGGCTGGCGTTTTGGCCGGGCCGGTTTCCTGTTCGAAGAACGTCAGCAGTTCGTGCTTGCTTTGGTCGCTCTTGGCTATAACCTCCAGCGGATAAACAGCCCGACTGTTCCAGTAGCGGTCAAACAGGGCGCCCATGGCCGGCAGCACGTCACCCACCACAAAGGCATCCAGGTCGATGAAGTTCTCCGACACGCCACGCAGGTAATACTCATTGGCCACATTGCGCCCACCGATGACGGCCATCGCCCCATCTGCAATGAACAGTTTGTTGTGCATGCGATGGTTGACACGCGATAAGTCGCCCAGTGACGCCAGAAAGCGCCCGGTCTGCCCTTGTTGGCGGGAACAACAGAAGGGGTTGAAGAGGCGCACCTGGATGTTTTTGTTCGCGGCGAAGGCAAGAAACAGCGCGTCTTGGCCACCGGTGTACAAATCATCAATCAACAGCCGGACCCGTACGCCGCGGTTGGCTGCGTCGCGCAACGCGCGTAACAGCCAGCGCCCGGTTTCGTCGTTCTCCAGGTGGTAGTACTGCACATCCAGCGACTCCTCGGCGCGCTGGGCCAATTGCACGCGTGTGTCGAACGAAAATGTGCCCAATGGCATCAAGCGAAAACCCGACAGGCCCTTCTCTGGCAGTGATTCCTGCGCGATCCGTCCCAAAGTAGTCTTGGTCGAGGCCTCAATGGCTTCACTGGCAATGGCTTCGCGGTCAATGGTCGGTAAGGCGGTGGCACAGCCGCCCAGCACGGTGCTTAGACTAAGCATGGCAAGCAGTAAAGCCAGCCGACGTGGGATCGCCTCAGTTTGTGGAACTTTCAATGTAAAGACATCTCCCACCCAGTGCAATAGGCGGCCAACAAGTTGCGTTCCGCTATACTGGTTTTGAAACTTTAGGGATGTGAGGTTGCGAGATGGGTGCATGGTCAAAGGTGATTGCGGCAATGGCCTTGACGGCTAGCAGCGTCTGCGTATACGCTGCTCTTGATGTTGGTGAGCTGGCACCGAAGTTTACGACACAAGCTGCAATCGCGGGCAATGTCATTAAGTACTCTCTATCGGATGAGCTTAAAAAAGGCCCTGTGGTTTTGTACTTTTTCCCCTTGGCGTTCTCCGATGGCTGCTCCATCGAAGCGCACAATTTTGCAGAAGCCGTCGAGGAGTACAGCGCTTTGGGCGCCACAGTGATTGGTGTTTCGCGGGACGATATTGAAACGCAAAAGAAGTTCTCGGTATCCGAGTGCAGGGGCAAGTTTGCAGTCGCATCCGACGTAGACCAAAGCATCATGAAATCGTATGACGCCGTGCTGTTCTTTCGCAGCGACTATGCCAACCGTGTGTCGTTTGTGATTTCACCAGCCGGCAAAATCATTTACCAATACAACAGCCTCAACCCGGCCAAGCACGTCGCCAATACCATGGCGGCGTTAAAATCTTGGCGCGAGTTAGGCGTGGTGAAGTGATTTGACTATTTGAATGACTTGGCCGCGCCAGTGTAGTCGGCGGATTCACGCAACTTGCCAATCGCGTTCCGTACATCCTGGACATAGGCTGCATAAGCATCCACTGCGCCAGTCTCCACGTCGACCAAGCAGCGCTTCCAGGGCAGTGGCACGACCTCGACTTGCCGCCGACCTGTTTCTCCACCATGCACAGCATAAGCACCGCCAGGCCCGGCCGGTCATTCGTTGCCCAGGCCCCTGCTCGTATGAACGTTGAAGCATTGCCGTTGCCGGTTAATTCTTTTTCGCGCTCAATTTCATTGCACCGTGGCCGAGTAACGCTGACCCACCCAGCGTTCAAACTGTTGGCACATGGCCTGGTCTGACTCGCTGTTGTCGGCAATCAGCTCGGCCCCGTGCACGATGCGGATGGTGGCATCCAGGTCCGGTGCGGGTGCCGGTGGGTAACTGCGTACAGTGGCGGCGGCCATTTTGGCCTGCGCGTCGGCCCAGGCTTCGTCCGCCGTCTGGTTGCAGCTGTCGGCTAGGTATTTGGCGTTGAAGGACTCGCCGGTCAGGCTTAGCAGTGTGTCGTTGTGGCTGATGCTGTTGCCCCGTGCCCAATAGTGCTGGGACAGCGCGGGCCCAATGGCCGGGTTGTCGGTCAAATAGCCGTAGGTGCGCTCGAAGTAGGCACGGGTCTGGTACACCGCCATATTGGCCAATAAATAGCCGTGGTACGAGGCCGCCGATTCCTGGTTCAGCAGGTGTGGAATCGCCAGCAAGGGGCGGGGACCAACGGCGACACCCAGGATGCGCAGCTCTGTGGCGCGCGCCAATGCCAGCACCGCGTCGGGTGTCAGTTCGTCGTCGGCCATCTGGTACATCGCGCGCTCGAAGTAGGGCACGACCAGAATGCCGCGTTCACCAAAGGCGGCAAAGGGTTGCGTAGTCTTGATGCGCGCATGGATCAGCGCGTCGGGAACAGGCTCGCCTTTGGCATTGTGCGCATAGCGCTTGAGCCAGTCTGCGTCGTCCAGCAGGCTGTCGCAGAACATGGATTGCGTTTCGGCATAGGCCATGGACGTGGGAGCGAACTCCTGCGAGAAGCAGGGTGAGTTTTGCGTCACATTGGCAAAGTGCGCCGCGTGGCCGCCTTCGTGGAACAGCGTGTTGATAGCACGTGCGCCGCTGCCGATCTGGTCGGGCTTGGCGTCTGCGGTGAAGTTGATCTGGCCTGCCACCCATTGCTGGTTGGCGTCATAAAACGAGGGAATAGGACCGTGGCAGAAACCATTTTGGTATTTGCCCTTGCGCTCCAGCAAGTCCAACTGCAGGGTCGCGCCGCGGTAGGCAATGCCCAGCTTGCGAAAACTCTGCAGCCAGCGTTCCAGGCCTTTGGCAAAAGACAGGTAAGGGTCAAACTGGCGCGTCACGTCGCCGCTGACAAAGAAGCGCAGGTTCCAGGGCTCAGTAGCCGTGGCGCCGTGGGCTTGCGTCAGGTCGTTCAGGGCACGGGTGTTGGCTGCGCAGGTGCGCGCTTCGAAGTCGTCAAGTATGGTGAACAAATGGTCGGCCGACATCTGCTCGTTCTTCTGGACTTTGTAGTCAAAGTAGTTGGTGAAACCCTGGGCGCGGGCAAAGGCGTTGCGTTTTTTGATAATGTCCAGCAGGCCGTTGGCCAGCACCCATTGCTCCAGCTGCATCAATGCGTCGTGCGAGCTCTTGCGGGCCTCTTCGTTCGGGTTGCTGCCCATATTGGTGGACAACATGCTCAGCGTCGCGTCTTCCGCCTCGCCGGCTTCATTGGTATGGCGCAACACCATTTTGCGGCGTTTAGCGAACAGGTCGGACTCCAGCTGGATCAACTCGGTCATCATCGTGTGCGCGGCATCGCTGTCGATGATGTTGTTCTCGAACAAGGCCTGCCAGCCTTTCAGGCCGTGGCGCAGCGCGGCCGTTGCCTCGTCAGCGTCGGTATCGTCCAGGCTCGATAGAGCCTTGCGCACCGTGTCCAGGCGGGCCGGGTCCGAGATGAAATTTTTGTAGGCCTCTTCTGCGCGGGCAAAGCTTGCATCGTCGCTGGAGATAGCCATGTAGGTGTCCCAGAACAGGTCTTCTTTGGTCTTGTGGACGGTGAGGTAGTCGGCATTGAGGGTATCAAACACCGTGCGTGCGTTGTGCATGTATATCAGTCTCCTTGTGGGGGAGACTGATTCTAGAACCTCTTCAGCGCGCTTGCTTCAGTGCCGTCCGCTTGGCCCGTGCGCGTATGTTCAGCACCTCCACGCCCAGCGAAAACAGCATGGCCACGTAGACATAGGCCTTGGGAACATGCACGTCAAATGCCTCGGCGATCAGCAGCGTGCCGACCATGGTCAAAAAGGCCAGCGCCAGCACCTTGATGGACGGATGTTTGTCCACAAAATCGCCAATCGGTTTGGCGGCAAACATCATGACGGCCACCGATGCAATGACGGCTGCCACCATGACGCCAATCTGGTCCACCATACCGACCGCGGTGATGACAGAGTCCAGCGAGAACACGATGTCGACAATACCGATCTGCACAATCGTTCCCCAAAACAAGGCCGAGCCGGTCTTCAGGGATTTGTCCCCCGCTTTGACCTCATCCGACTCCATGGCTTCGACTTCCATGAAGATTTCATGCGAGGCCTTGTACAGCAGGAACAAGCCTCCGCCGAGCAGAATCAGGTCACGGCCGCTGATCTCTTGCCCTAGCGCGGTAAACAGCGGGCTCGTCAATGTCATGACCCAGCTCAGGCTGAACAGCAGCGCTATGCGTGAGACCATCGCGAAGCCCATGCCCAGGCGGCGCCCCAGATCCCGGCGCTCTGGCGGCAGGCGCCCCACCAGAATGCTGATGAAGATGATGTTGTCAATGCCCAGCACAATTTCCAGTGCTGCAAGCATGAAGAAGGCTACCCAGGTGTTCGGGTCAGACAGGAGTTCCATAAAGCAAAACCATCGCGTGTAAAGTGGACCAGTCTAGTGCTGTACCGCCGTTTGGCCAGTCAACGCTGGTCGTGAGTCCTCAGGGGTTTTGAGGAATTGCCTGGCTACAGGCGCAACGGCCTCGCAGCAGAATTTGCAATAAATTTTTGAGTTTCTAAGACTACCTATGAATAGGTAGCTTATACTGAGCCCATGGACACCAAAGAACACATCCTTTCCAGCGCCCAGCGCCTGGTGCAACAGCGCGGCTTTAACGGCTTCAGCTATGCGGATGTGGCCGATGAGGTGGGCATTCGCAAAGCCAGTCTGCACCACCACTTTGCCAGCAAGGCTGACCTGGGCGTGGCCTTGGTTGAGTCCTATGCAGCGCAGTTCGACCAAGCGCTGGCCGACATCGAGCACAGTGGCAAGACCGCTGTGGAGAAGCTCAAAGCCTACGTCGCAATTTACCGTGCCACGCTGGGCAGCGACCGCATTTGCATGTGCGGCATGCTAGCCACCGAAGCACTAACGCTGGATGCTGGCATGCTACCCAAGCTCAACCGCTTCTTTGCCCGCAACACCGAGTGGCTGGCGCAACTTCTGGCCGAAGGCCGGTCGCAAGGCGCTTTTGTGTTCGATGGCGCAGCGGCAGACCAAGCCCGGGCGGCCTTGTCCATGCTGCAAGGCGCTTCGCTAGTGTGCCGCTCCAGTGCTGATATGGATGCGTTTGACCGCACAACGGAGATTTTGGTGAACGGTTTTATGAGGAAGGGCTGACCTTTTTTTTGGCCCATTAAACTACCTACTGGTAGGTATAGGAGTGAATATGAATCAGGATTTTTCTGGCAAAAGCGCGTTGGTGATCGGTGGCTCCAGCGGCATAGGCCGAGCCGTAGCCCATCGCCTGGCGCACAGCGGCGCGCAGGTGCTGGTGGTGGGGCGCAATGCGCAGAAGCTGGCACGCAGCGCGGCTGAGCGCGAAGCGTCCATCACCACGTTACAGGCAGATATCACCGAGCCCGGCGGTTTGCAGGCGCTGACCAATGCGGTCGGGTCCCGCATCAAGCCCTTCGATCTACTGGTCAATGCCGCCGGGGTGTTTTCGCCCAAGGCATTTCTGGACCACACCGAGGCCGACTACGACAGCTATTTGGCCATCAGCAAGGCGCTGTTTTTTGCTACCCAGGCGGTGGCGCGGCGCATGGTGTCTGCCCAACGCGGTGCGATTGTGAACATCGGCTCCATGTGGGCGCAACAGGCCATTCTGGCAACGCCGTCGTCGGCCTATTCGATGGCCAAGGCGGGTATCCATGCTCTGACACAGCACCTCGCGCTGGAGCTGGGCGTGCACCACATCCGCGTCAATGCCGTGGCGCCTGCCATTGTGGACACACCGGTGTACGACAGCTTTGTGCCGCGTGAACAGCACGATGCTGTGTTGGCCAGCTTCAACGCATTCCACCCTTTAGGCCGCATTGGCCAGCCCGATGATGTAGCAACTGTGGTGGCGTTTTTGTTGTCAGACAAAGCCGGTTGGGTGACGGGCGCCGTGTGGAATGTGGACGGCGGCGTGATGGCGGGGCGCAATAGTTGAGCCCCCACGGTCGCTCACTTCGTGTAGCTTCCTGCCCTCCGGAGGGGCCGCGTTTGGCAAAACCCCAAGTCCACACCTTGGGGCGGCCCGGCGGTGAAATCACGCTGAGCCGCCGCTCTGCTAGGGCTGTGTTGCGGCTAGGGCCATCACCGCGTCATCTGCGCCTGGCTTGCAACCCGGCGTGATGGCATCCCAACCCCTGTGCACCACAATGTGCTGGGGCGTGTAGCACAGCTCGATGCGTGTGGCCTCCGGCAATCGCTGGTGTACAAAGCCTTCAATCGATGCCGGCATGCTGACCCTAAACCGGGCATCCACAATGTTTTCCTGTGGATGGTCATCTGTATGCAACCAAGGCAGCAGACCAGCGAGCCACGCTACGGGCCCCCAGCCAAGGTTGAATCTGCTGGGCTCGTAGCTTTGCGCCTGTAGCCAATCCTGCGCCTGACCGCGCGCACTGTCACCCGGCGCCAGTGCGCCCCAGGCAGTGGCCATCAGCTCGGCCAGCCACTGGTTGCAATTCTGGTAGCGCTGGCTGAAGGCGTAGGCATTGGCACTGTAAGTGCCTCCCAGCAATCGCAGGGCGTGCTGATCGTCCAAAGCGGTGCGTTCCAGCGCCTGGGCAGCATCGGGCGGCAGCAGCACGATGGACACATAGCCTTCCGCCGGGTCCAGCGCACCCATGACAAATCCGGACATTCCCTGGTCAAAAATGCGCGGGCGTTTTTCGTCGCAGGCGTAATACAACTGCCGCACCGACCAGGGGATGGCGGGGCTGGCCTTGAGGCTCACACCCGCATGCGAATAGCGGTGGCCAAACCGCTGCAGCGCCAGGCCGGAGCGCGACACGATGGCCACAGCCTGGCCCGAGCCGTCCAACTCGGCCTTAACGGCGGCCGCGACCTGAATCAAACGGTCTTGCGTGGCTGCGTTGGGCTGGGTCTGACCCTGGCAGAAGTTGAATGATCCTGCCCATGCGCCGTGGGCAGCAGTGGTGCAGACCAGTGCGAGCAGCGCGCGGCGGGCGGCGGGCAGTTCAAACGCCAAGCGGGCGGCTCTCCAGTTCGCCGAACCAGGCGTCGTCCAGCACTAGGAAGAAAGGCGTGGCGCTGTTGCCCGCGGTGGTGACGGCGGCAAACGACAAGCCATAGGGGCGGTGCTCGGCCGACACTACCTGCCCTATAACCAAATGCCCGCGCTCGGCTGCTTGGCGTGGCAGCAGCAAGAAGAATTCACCGGCAGCAGCTTGCCCTTGTGCAACCGCTTGCAAGCGCAGGCGCAGCATGTCGGGCTGCTGCAACAGTGCGGCCATTTCCACCACGGTGTATTGACCCTGCGCCACCTTGTCTTTGGTGGACGAGCTATTGCTGGACTTTTCGATAGAAGCCGACGAGCTGCCAATGGACGTGGACGATGCGCTGGACGCTGACGACGTGCTGTCTGCCAGCGCTGGAACGGCCGCCAAAGCGATGGCCAATGCACTTATCAAGGGGAGCGCTGTTTTCAGAAAGTGTTGCATAGAAGTTGCGTGGAAGTGTGTGCACGTAGTTGGTTAAACGGATTCGGGACCGAGCCCAAAAAGACTGCAGTGAGCATAGCCGGAATTGCGGCCACCACGCAATGTGCGTTGTTGCACAGACCCCAACGGTGCCCCCACGTAAATTTGTCCTGTAGCGCGGCACCAACTTGTTTGCGCTGCTCCACTAAACCGAAAGGACCTTTTTATGAACGATACGACCTTAACCCCCAGCCAAGTAATCGACACCCTGAACGGCCTCATTGAACTGAGCCGTGATGGTCAAAAGGGCTTCCAGGAGGCCGCTGAAAAGATCGACGCACATGACATGAAAACCTTCTGCCTGGAGCAAAGCCGCGTGCGCGCCCACTTTGTGGGCGAACTGCAAACCCTGGTCCATGTTTTGGGCGACGAGCCTGACAACACTGGCACCGTCACCGGCGCATTGCGCCGCGGCTGGATGGAACTGAAAGCGGCGCTGGGTGGCGGCGACCACGCCATTCTGGAAGTAGTCGAATCCAGCGAAGACCATGCGGTGCGTGAGTACCAAAAAGCGCTGGCCAAAACCCTGCCGGCCGATGTGCGAGAGATCATCCAGCGCCAAAGCTATAGCGTCAAGCAAGCGCACGACACTATCCACGTGATGCGTGACCGCGTTTCCATCTAAGCGAAGGGCTTGGTTGGCATCGTCGCGCGCGTACCGACCCACTTTCACTGAGTCAACCACTTCATGAGCCTCGCCTCAGTGGTCGGTAGTGCTGCCACGGCGCAGTTTTGAACGCCTTGCCGGCATGGGCGCTACCGAGGGCGCCGCGTTGGACGCAGGCACCGTTGGCCTTGAAGGCGGGTCGTTAACCGGCCACCCGAATTTCGATGCCCTGCGTGCGCGCGGCAGCAATCACCTGACGCCCGCAGAGCAGACTTTTGTCGACCGCGACGTGCGCGTCCTGAGCGCGATGCTGGATGATTTCGCCATTGACGAGGCGAGCCATCTGCCGCCCGAGGTTTGGGCCTATGTGCGCCAGCACAAATTTTTCGGACTGTTCATCCCTGAGCGGTACGGTGGACTGGGCTTCGGCCACAACGCCCATGCTGCCGTGATCACCTGCAGTGCCACACTCAACGTGCCCGCCGTGGAGACCGTCATGGTGCCAAATTCGTTAGGCCGCATGGTGCGTGGCTTTGTTGTGAATCTTGACAAACGCTACATCACGCTGTTACCCGTGGCCACTGTGGTCGGCTTAGCCTTTCAGGCCATAGATCGTTTCAGGCGGCATGCCGGGTCATCCAGTGGGATGACCCGGTTTGGTTTAAAAATACCTGCATTGGGTTTTTATAGGGTTTTTCCCGGTATTGTTCAAAGCGAAATGTGCCGCTAGCCCTCGTCGAATATTCGTGAGTAGCTATTAAAATAATAGCGCAAGCTCCTAGGGATTCTTAGTCAAACCTCTGCCGCGCCTTCGCGTTTGGCAAATCCGCTGTACTACGATTCGGGCCGTGTGCAATGGCTGCGTCACAATTACAAACCATACTGAAAAGTTTACCCGGACCCACGCACCATGCCCACACCGCTTACCAGCACCTATGGCGCCGACTCAACTGGGCTGATTTGTGGCTTTCACTTCGGTACTGATGTAAGGGGTGAGCCCCTTGACACGCAACAGGCGCTGCAATGGCTGGCCCAAGACGTTGCCATGCCCGGCGGGGGAACGGGCTTTGTCTGGTTGCACTTCAACCTGGCGCACAGCGCGACCGAAAAATGGCTGCGCGACAATCTGCAGCTGTCTGACGTATTCCATGAATCGCTGAAGGTTGGCTCGCAGTCCACGCGCGTAGAGCTGGATGACGACATGTTGGTCGCGGTGGTCAACGATGTGCATTACGACTTTGCGTTCGAGCCCACCGACATCTCCACCATGTGGCTCTCAGTCGGCCCACGGCTGGTGGTCAGTGCGCGGCTACAACCTCTGCGCTCCATCGACCGCCTGCGCGATGCCGTCAAGAAGGGCGCACCGCTGCGTTCATCGGTGGATTTGCTGGTGCATTTGATGCACGACCAGGGCGATGTGCTGGTCAGCATTGTGCGCACCACCACGACCGGCGTGGACGAAATTGAAGACAATTTGCTGTCTGGCCGTTTGGAGAAGAAGCGCGCCAACCTGGGCGCGCTGCGTCGGTTGCTGGTGCGCTTGCAGCGGCTGCTGGCACCCGAGCCTGCGGCCCTGTTCCGGCTACTAAAGCTGCCGCCAGACTGGATGGATGCGGAAGACGTGGAGGACCTGCGCCAGTCCACCGAAGAATTCAACGTGGCCCTGAGCGACATGGCGGCCCTGCAAGAGCGGATCAAGCTGCTGCAGGAAGAGATTGCTGGCCGTGTAGCCGAGGCCAATAACCGCAGCCTCTACGTGCTGACCATCGTCACCGTTCTGGCCCTGCCCATCAACATCATTGCCGGGTTGCTGGGCATGAATGTGGGGGGAATCCCGCTCGCGGCCAGTCCGCACGGGTTCTGGATCGTGGTGGCTATCATCATCACCTTCACGCTGATCGCGGCGTGGATCGCTTTCCTGCGGCCACGCGACTGAGCCCTCGGCGCAGCGAGTGATTCCTTAGTGCACCAGCTTCAGCTCGCGCTCCAGTTTTGCCAGTACCCCACGTATGCCAGTGCCCACTGCGATCTGCGGGTTGGAAAATCCGTCGTCCTTCTTACCCTCAATCTCGCGCTGCTGGATGATGGGCCTCGCCGCTGCAAAGGCGTCTTCAAACGAATAGGTCTGGCGCAACTGCTCGTCAAATAGCGCGCGGCCGAAGAAGGTGAGCTCGGACAGACTGCCACAGCCATAAGACGTATGGGTGGCGTCGGCGGCTGTCATCACCAGTGTGCCGTCGCCGGCCAGCGGCGCTATCCACCCGCCCGAGAAGCAGGCCGACACGGCAATTACGCGATTGCGCACGCCCACCTCGTCGAGCATGTTGCGCAGCATTTGTGGCGTCAGTTCGGCCACGTCCAGTGGCGGGTGTTGCGTAGCGAGTTTGAAATCAGACCCGCCGTGTGAGCTGAGGTAGACCACCAGCACATCTTTCTCACGGTCCATCTGCCGGGCCAGCACCTGCAGGCTGGCGCGCAGGTTCTGGTTGGTGGCCCAGGGAATGCTGTCGGTCACCGATGGGTGGTTGACCAACTGCACCACATGGCCCTGTGCGCCAAAGCGGTCTTTCAGCACACCAGCCACCATGGCGCTCTCGCGCACAAACACGCTTTGTGCATAGGGTGCGTAGACCAGGCCAAATACGTTGATGTGTTCGCCCTGGCGGGGCGTGACGGCGGCCAGGGTTTCTGCCAGCAGGGCCTGCTGGTCTTCAAATACATCCTGGCTTAGAGTCAGTGATTCTTCGGAGCTGGCGCCGGGCTGTTCCTGGTCCGCGTAGTCGGCCAGCCAGGGGCGGGTATCCAACTGCGAGCTGGCAAACGCTTCGATCAGCAATATGCCGATGATGACCAGGGTCTGCGCGCCACGCGAAGCTGATACAGCCGCTGTCACCCGCCACGCCACCAACATCAGCCATACCCACATCAGGCTGTAGACCAGCCAAGTCAGTCCCGTGCCGCCCGCCAGCCAGTCGGGCAACCGGTCGCGTGCGGCCAGTGCGGTGAATAGCACGCCAACCGCCCCCATGGGCAGCCCTGCAACCGACCACAGCCCGAACCACGCTGGCACGGGTGAGGCGTGGGCTTTCGGCGTGCGCTGGCTGGACAAATTGGCCCACACCAGAAACAACATAAATCCGGCGGTGCACAGCGGATACAGCCAACCCATCAATTGGAACGATGCGTCGCCGGGCACTTCAAGCCGTGCCATGCCCACCTGCGCCGCTGCCGACACGGCAATCAGCCAAAACAGTTGCAATGGGGTGGGGGTGGCGCGGCCAATGTGGGCGGGCAGGCACACGGCGGCCTTCAACCCCGCCGCCGCCCACTGGGACAGGTTCAAGCGCTCCTGCCCTTGTACCGGCGGCAGTGGTGGTTGCACGTGTGCCGGTGTCTGTGCGATAGGTGGTGTGTCGTGTTGCTGCGGTTCGTCGGGGTTGGATTGCATTGCGATGCTCAGCTATTGGCGGGATAGGTGAGCATTGTCTCCGACGGAGACAGGGGTGTCTTTACAGCCCTATGGGCAGTGGCGCCGTCACACGCAGTGCGAACCGGTCTTTGAACATGATGGTCCAAAACACGGGTTCGTGCGGTGTATTGGGTGCGATGGTGGCGATGTTGTTTGCGAAAATATGGACCACGCTCTCGCCCTCTGGCGGAGCGCCCGCGTGGTAGTGCCGATGCGCGGCAACAGAGCCCGGCAACATATCCAACACGCTGGACACGGACTCGACCACGCGCACGCCCTGTTCCGTTTGGCCGAACACCTGGATTAGCGTTTGACCAACCTGGTGCTCGGATGTGGCCTCCACAAACAAAATGGCGTCAGCATTAATATGCACCGGCTCGATGGTGGGCGGATTGGTTGCCTTGCAAAATGGAATGATGGCCATGGTGTGTGCTCCTAATCCAAAAACTCTGCAGCCACAGTTTCGCGCGCGTGTTCGCGCTCCCAATAGGTGGGGCGACCGTAGTGACTGTAGAGCTCCAGCTCGTGGCTGCGGCTCAGGTCTTCTGACGATTCGTAGCGTGGGCTGTTTTGCACCGTCTGGCGCGTCAGATCGATGGTGACGCTGGCGTCGGCCCAATTGACATTGCTGATCCACTGCGGCGGCACCAAAACCCTGTGGCCCATCCACCAGTTGCTGGTGTCTACCACCAAGTAACGAATGGCCCATGTCTCTTCGTCCACGAGCATGCTCTGCACATGGCCAATGTCGCCATCTCTGGCGTGAATGTGGTGACCCACAACCGACAGGCAACTGCGCAAATGCGGGTCGTCACTTTGGCGGCGTGCGCGCTCGGCTTGGTCGTGTAGCTCGGCAGCATCGGAGCGCGCGAGCTCGATAGGGTAGTACAAGCCGTCTCCCCAAAATCCATCTCCACCCCAGTAGTAGGGGTAGCGATAGTAGTCCGCATAGGCCATTTCGTGTTGGCGCGAAACTGGCATGTCGGTGTCGATGTCCGGGCTGTTCTTAACCTGCTCTTGGGTCAGGCTCACGGGGAGGCGTTTGTCATCCCAGTCGGCCCGCTGCACCGCGTAGGGCGAGATCAGTACCTTGCGGCTGGTCAACCACGAGCCGGTGTCCACCACCAGGTAGCGGACCACCCAAGACTGGTCGTCAAAGAAAATGTCCACGACCTTGCCCACTTCGCCGTCGGTGGCTCCAATGGCATAACTCTTGAGTTCTTGCATATTGCGTAGCATGGTGAATCCCGTCAAATGGGTGAAACAACGAACTGATTGATGCTGCCCATCATCTCTATATGCCACGCTGTGGTCTGTGCGCCGCCACACGCCACAGTGTGCCAAGGATGTAGATGGTTCACTGGTTGGTTGGGTGGCGCACAGACCCTCCGGCCATGGAACAGCAGACTGTGTTTTCGTTGAGGACTACTTACGACTGTTGGAGAAATCCCATGCGACACATTACACACAGCGCACGCGTTACCACCCCCATGCCCTATGTGGCACTCGGTGGACGCATGCAGAACATCCCCGTCGGACCCGTTTTGATCGAGTCATATGGCAAGCGCTCTATTGACATTGTGTGGGGCGTAGATGGGCAGAACTTTGTGTCGCTACCCATTGAAGTGGTCGAAACTGCGCGTGACGATGGGAGGCTGGTTTTGTTGGATTGAAAGTGGGCTGAGGCACAGTCGCGTTCGGCCCATTCTGCGGCCGGATGCGACATCAATGGGGTGTAGGATGTACCTACCCCCTTTTTTTGCAACCCTTTCGAACAGGAAACCCTTATGAGCATTTTCAGCAGCATCCTTTCCAAACTCGGCTTTGGCGACAAGAACGCGGAAGCCGTAGCAGCAGCCACTGCGCCCACGCCAGCCGCACCTGCAGCGCAGGCTGCACCCACGGCACCCGTTGTGGTGGCCCCCGTTGCCATCAGTGAGGTGGATGTAGTGGCTAACCTGGCCAAACTGGCTGCTGCGCATGCTGAAAAGCTGAACTGGAAGACGTCCATCGTCGATTTGCTAAAGCTCTTGGGGCTGGACAGTAGCCTCGCGGTGCGCAAGGAACTGGCCACCGAATTAGGCTGCCCGGCGGAAAAGATGGGCGACTCCGCGCAGATGAATATGTGGTTGCACAAGACCGTACTGCAAAAGCTGGCGGCCAATGGCGGCAATATCCCGGCCGATCTGCTGAACTAAGTAGCTAGCCTTTAGCCCGCGGCGCGCGCGGTTTTTTGAGGTGGTAGGTGAGCGCCGCGGCTATGCAGAATGCAAGCTCTTCTTTGGGCAGCGCGTCAGCCACATCGAAGACGATGGCGCGATTGCCTTCAAACTTGAACCCGCCGCCAGGGAACAGGGTTGTGAAGGTCTCGATCAGCATGGCCTGGCAGTTGAAGTAGATGCCATATTGCGAAGGCGTCTTGGCCTTCCAAGCGATGCGGATGGTGCTTCCGCTTTTGCTCTGTGCGGTAATGTAGGCTGGCTCACCCCACTTCAGGGTTTCTTCCAGTTTGCCGACGCCGGTGATGGTAGCGGTATCAAAAATTAGTTGACGCAGAGCCAGTAGGCGCTTACTGCACTTCGGGGGATAGGCGTCGAAAACTTGGGCTACGGCTGGGTTTTCAAATGGCGTCATGGCGTCATGGCGGCTCTGGCCTCCGCATGCATTGCATCAGCAGTTTTCATTTGATTGCCAAAGGGTTACGGCGCGAAAAAAGCGTACGCGCCATCTGCCATGCATCCTTGTTTAGGACGGGCCGTTTCTGCAGTATTTCAGGAACAGTTCGTCCGCAATGGTGTGCAGGCCTTCGGCGCGTTCCGCGTCGGTAGGTGTGTCGATCAGGCGCAACAGGTCGACCGATATGCCGTGCGCCAGGGCGCCGGATTCGCTGACGATGTGGTCTAGCACCACGCGTTTCCACTGCTCGTCTTGCGACTGCAACACGTAGCGCACATGTGGCACCAGCGGTGCGCCTATGCGGGCCAAAAAGGGCAGGAACACTTTGGCAACCGGCCAATTGGCGTCTTCCACCCACTCCAGTATTTCAGCGATGACGGGCTTGACGGCGGGGTAGCCTAGGGCGACCAGTTTTTTTGCCAAATCGGTTTCGTCTTTCGCGCTGGGCACGAGCTCGGGTAGGCTACGTGGCATAGGTATCTCCTGCAGATCTTGCAAGTTGGAATGAACTATTCTGGAACAGAGAGTAGCTGAATTACCGGCTGTTGTGTCGACTAACTGTGTCGTTTAATCCGTTGCCCCGCTGGCTTCGGCAATAGGTTCGTAAATACCCATTATGGGGTTTTATGGGGTAATTTGACATGCGATCCGCGGTAACTACTCAGCTTACCCGGCAAAGCATGGCTGAATCGTTTGGCGGTTAAACACGCTGACCAAGCACTCAAACAAATTACCCTTTTGCTTGTGCATGGTTGCCAGGTACGAGCGGATTGTGAAGAAAGTATCGGCACCAT
>NZ_JANXUQ010000185.1 GCF_025356155.1 Rhodoferax sp.
CCCAAGGACAGCAGCCTGCTCGAAGTCACCCAAGAGGAGGTCGATGATGCAATCTATCAAATGAACCACAGGCCACGTAAATGTCTGGGCTACCGTACCCCGCATGAGGTCTTCTATGGCCTGGAGACGCGTCCGCTTAAACTACCTACTGATGCGCTTTGTAGTTGAATCCGCGATTAAATTCGACTTTAGCCCCCGTGGGGCATGGCTATTTTGCTATATATTTGATAGTAGTCTACCAACCAATTTGCTGCTATTCTGTCGAAGTCATGACCCCCGGATGCCCCGCCTAAGTGCAAATGAAACGACGACTTAAATTTGCTGTCACCTACTTGTTCTTTTCACTGGCAGCTGCGGTTGTATGTTTGCTGTACATGTATCCCAACTTCCCAAGGACGGTGACAGGATGGGGACTGCTCTTTCTGCTTGCACTACCCGTCATGCTATTGGGCGAGCTCATCGCTGAATTTGCCTGGAAGAATCCATTCGCCAGGGCGATTTCAAATCAAACTCCGATACGAAGCCCTTCAGTGCCTAGGATTTTGTACGGGTTGCTTGTCATGCTCGTTGTATTTGGCATTGTTTTTGGAATCTCGTATTACTTGGGCGGAGCGCCATGAGCGCCGCCATACCTTGCCCCGTATGTGCGGACCCCATCGGCACCCATGTTGTTCGCCCTGAGTTCACGTGTCACCACTGTTCGTGGGCATTGCGGGCGAACGTTGGCATAGCATTCCAACGCGCCATCTTTGTCGGTGTCGCTGTCGCATTGATCACGCTGGGCTTGGTTTTAGTGTTGCCGTTCCCAACTGATTCGCTGATTGAAGGGTGGTTGCGGGGCGGCACTCCACTGGGTTCATTGGTTGGAGCTTGCGTTTACCGCGCAGCGTTGGTTCTGACCCCGTTGCGCCCTCAACGTAAGCAGATCCGCCAATCAGAACAACCGTAGGCGTCTTCAACACCGTGATAAACAACCGTAAACACGTCGATCCCGCGCTCACCCTGTGGGACCGCCTGGTCTATGGCAGCATCGCGGCGATGTTTGGCTTGGTCATTGGCTGCGGGTCCGCGCTATTGGCGTTCTTCGCAGTTGGCCATTCCAGTTGGAACATCGTCCTCTTCTCGGCAGTCTTCTTCTTTTTGGTTGGGTTTGTGCGCGGTGCATTCGTGGGCGATTTTGTTGGCGACACACTGACGCTTTTGTTCGGCATCGGCGCAACCGAAGTCGACGTCGCACCTACCGATCTGAAGGGTCCGCAAGGGCGACTGGCCATCGGCCTGATCGTTGTGTATGCGGCCTGCGTGCTGGTGCTGGTAGGGCGCGCGTAAGAACGCTCAGCCCGGCAGGGCCTTGAGCCTTCCGTCCCCCAGATACTTGGCGACAAACGCCTTCACCACAAAGTCCTTGAACAGCCGGTCTTCAATCATGTAGCCCACGCTGGGCGGCTTGGACAGGATGCCGGCCTTGCGCATGCGGTCCAGCGCGACCCGCACCTTGGCCAGCGTCACCGCCTTGCCGGTGATGCGCGCCAGGGCCTGCAAGCTGTCCTTGCCCATGGGCGCCAGGCCGTGGGCCAGCACCACCAAGAGCGCCTGCTCCAGTGGCTGCAGACTGGCCAGCACACCCTGCCAGGCGGGCACGTTGCGGTCGTCGGCCATGAAGCGGGCCAGGGCCTGGTCGACATTGGTGATGCCTTCGGCTGACATCTCCTTGACGAGGTCTTTCATCAGCGCCGGTTTGTAGCCGATATGCTCGAACAAACCTTGCAACGCGGTGATATCCAGGCTCTTGTTGGGGTGCACGTGGGTGTAGTGTTTCGCCAACTGCTGCAAATAGTCGGTATCCAGAAACGGGAAGGTCAGCAACTGCGCGAACTGGTACATGGGGCCACCGGCGGCCATCATCATTTCGCCCAGTTCTTCTTGCGACGAACCGGTGAAGACGGCAAACACTTTCTTCTTGTGCTTCTGCAACACGGCGCGCACAGCAGCCACGGCCGCCTCGCCCGACGTGGACTGGCCCAGCACCTGGATCTCGTCCAGCATCAACAGTATCTGTTTACCCGATTCGCTGGCCAGGCGGGTGATGAGCGCGTCCATGCGCAGCTCGGGCTTGTCCGGCAGCGCGCGGCGCGCGGGCTCGTCGCCCAACTCGATGCTGGCACCCAGGGCGCCGATTTTCTTGACCGCCGTTTTGGCCAGTTTGGAGGCGGACGATTTGGGCACCTTGACATCGTCCAGCGCCTCTTCCAGCGCGTGGTTGGTGGCGTCCAGCGGCGACGCCCGCTTGAGCCACAGGTCGGCATAGACCGGCAGCAGGCCCGCTTTTTCAGCAGCGGGCGCCAGGTCGCCATCCAGGAAATAGGTTTTGCCGACGCGCCGGGGCGCGAACAGCGCGATCGGCCGGCCGGGCTGGGCCTTGAGCAGTGCGATGTACGAATCGGCCAGCGCGGGCCTGCGGATGGCGATGTCATCAAAGGTCTTCATAGGCGAGATTGTCATTCGTTGCTATGAAAATAGCAATTGCTATGTTTTTGACAACAAGCAGCTTTATGGCCAAGAGTGGTGCGCAACCCGCAACGCGTCAGTTGACCGCTGACACGTGAATAGCACCGTTGTTCAAGAAGCAAGTCCTGTCAAACAGCGTGAGATCGAGGGGGTTCGGTAACCGGACGTCAGCGAGACCGGGTAAAGGGTTGGCTAGCGGATCGTAAGACCGGTCAATCTGGGAGATGAACACGACGATCAATCCCCGATCACGGGCAAATGCCTTGAGGGACCGCACCTGCACGGCCAGTTCGGGGTTTTCTCGTTTCTGGTCCAAAAGTTGAAGATAGTCAATGATTACGACTGTGCCGCTTTCTGCGGTAGCCAGCCGGTCGATGATGTAGTTTGAACATATGGCGTTGGAGTTGTCAAACCCGAATCTTTCGCCGACGGCCGAAGGATCTTCGCCCAATGTCCGCAGCCCGTTCAGCAAATCACTCGCAGTCCATTCCAGGGTAAAAAACCAAGCGTATCCACCCGACTGAACGGATCTAACGGCAAGCTCAAGGCCCAGCAAGGTCTTTCCCTGGTCTGGGCGCGCTCCCAACAACACCAAGTCTCCTGGAATCAACCGGGAGAGCAAATCGCGCGCAGGGCTTTCGGCGGATAGCCGCGCAGCAAGCAGGCTCCAACTCGCGAATCCTTCCTCTTGGGCGACGCGATTCAAGACTGCGTGCAGCGGTATTTTTCTTTCTCGCGAAAGATCTTTGGCCAGCCGCTTTAAGCTGTAGACGGGTACGGATAGTTTCATGGTTAAACCTCTCGTTGCGAGCAGACGTCGCAACCCCTCCTTATGCGCCTTGCTCGAACAATGGTTCGTGGTGTTGTGCGCCCCGTATGTGGTGTACTTTCCTGATGGAGGGAGGAGGCATGGGCAGTTGCCTGAGCGCCATTATGGACCAATCCAGGCGCGTATCCCCGCTGCGCAGACCCACACATCCGCACCGGCAGACGCAACTCAATCAACGATTCCAGCACCGGCATGCCATCCTTCCCGGCCACACAATGCCACAGATATACGGCAAGGCCCAGGTCACCGGTCCATAGGTTGTAGCGTCCCACGCCGTGTTGTCGGTGCATGGCATCGCGCTGTGCCATCGCATGCATCGCAAATGCCCGGGCGCGGTCCAGCCAGAGCGCATTTGCGGTACGTTTGAAAAGTTTCAAAAACGCATAGCCATTGCCCGCAGTGCCGTGGCACAAACCATAACCCTTGGACACGGGGCCAGCGGTCCAAACCGCCTCACCACCGGCCAGCAGCATGGCGTCCATGTCTGCGGACTGGCCGTGCGGATAGTCCGCCGCCAGTGCGGTGATCACGCCGGGGGCGCCGTGGCACCACTGCATCAGTTTTTTTGTTGGCCCGGGCTGAGGCGTGTCAATATTCGGTGGCCAATTGGCCTCACCGTTCTCAAAGATGGCCGTCGTCTGCAGTGTCTTCGTGCAACGCGCATACAACGCTTCGCGCCGGGACACGTCGAGCAACGCCGCACCGCGCAGCAGGGGGTACACATTGCCGACAAAGCCATGGCCGGCACCCAGCAGTTGCAACGTGCGCCCCTACAGGTCTTGTGTCCATAGATAGAGCCCTTTGTCCGGGATCGGCAGCCATGTCTGCCCAAGTTGCTCCATGTTCTCGGCAAAGAGCGTGCGCCAGCGCTCTTCACCCGTCTGCTCCCCCAGGTGCCAGGCGGCGACCATGGTGCCCGGGGCGGCCCACAGCGCTTCGTTCGTTGGATTGGGAATGTTGTGCTGGATGGATGCATACAACCGGTCCGCAGCATCGCCAGATCCGGTCAGGCGCCAACGCACCAGTTGAATGCCCACTTCGCCAAAAAAGTAGGATGGCACGACCGCACCGGTGTCGGGTGAGGATGGGTAGGTTTGCGCAGCAAGCTCAATGGCGCCCAGCGTTTCGACATCGCAATGCGCGGCGCCTTCGCGTTGCAGGTACCACAGCGCCCAGACGGTCCCGGCGCTGCCGAGGTAGATGCTCTGGTAGCCGGTGGCCGGTGGGGCGTCGCCACCGTCGAGGTCCAGCATGTGCACGGGCCAGTGGCCTTGCGGCAAGCGGGCTTGTTCAACATCCCGCACGATGGACAGGATCGCCTGCTGTGCCTGCATCGCGTCCCAGCCAGTGGTGCATAGCGCTTGGTGTCTCTCGGTTTCAAACAGCATGAATCTGTCACTCGCAAGGTGGGTTGTGGAAGCCGTCGCAAGCCTAGCATGCACCGGCTGTGCGGCGGCTTGCAAACCGCCCGCCCAGTCACGCCTCTGACATCTGCGTTCTCAAAAATCCAGTACTACCGCATTCACCCCCCACCCGGAGATTTTCACCCATGGACCGTCGCGATTTTCTTCTTAGCGCCAGCACCACCAGCTTGCTGGCCAGCACCACCGCACTCGCCGCCACGCCGCTGATCACGTCTGACGCCATGCGCCCGCAGATGGCGCACGGTGTACAAAGCGGTGACCCGCAGTCGGACAGCGCCATCATCTGGACCCGCAGCGACCGCCCGGCGCGTATGTGGCTGGACTGGTCTACCACCGCCAGCATGGCCAACGCTACCCGTGTGCGCGGGCCCTACATGCTGGAGGACAGCGACTACACCGGGCGTCTGGATCTGCGTGGCCTGCCCGAAGGGCAGGAAATTTTTTACCGCGTGGTGTTGCAAGACCTGCACAACGAACGCGTGCTGTCCGATGCCCTGCCCGGCCATCTGCGCCTGCCTGCTGCGTTGGGCACGAAGGCTACCCGCAATGTGCGCTTTGCCTGGAGCGGCGACACCGTGGGCCAGGGCTGGGGTATCAACGAGGCCTGGGGCGGCATGAAGATCTACGAGCAGATCCGCCAGGTGCGACCCGACTTCTTTTTGCACAGCGGCGACACCATCTATGCCGACAGCCCCATCACGGCCCAGGTCAAGCTGGCCGACGGCTCGTATTGGAACAACGTCGTCACCGAAGAGGTCAGCAAGGTCGCCGAAACGCTGAACGAATTCCGTGGCCGCTACCGCTACAACCTGATGGACGCCAATGTGCGCCGCATGTCGGCCGAGGTGCCGCAGATCTGGCAGTGGGACGACCACGAGGTCAACAACAACTGGTCCGATAGCAAAGACCTGAGCGACGACAAGCGCTACACCGAGAAAAACATGCCGTTGCTGACCGCACGCGCCGCGAAGGCTTTCATGGAGTACGCGCCACTGCGCCACACGGCGGGCGATGTGGAGAGCCAGCGCGTCTACCGCTACCTGCCCCAGGGCCCGCTGCTGGACCTGTTTGTGCTGGACATGCGCAGCTACCGTGGCCCCAACAGCCACAACTTGCAAACCACCGAGACCGAAGAGAGCGCCTTCATGGGCCGCCCGCAAGTCGCCTGGCTACTGGAGAGCCTGAAGCGCTCCAAGGCCACGTGGAAAGTGATCGCCGCCGACATGCCCATCAGCCTGCATGTGGGCGATGGCAAGGACGCCCAGGGCCGCGACAAGTGGGAGGCCATTGCCAACGGCGATGACGGTGGGCCGCTGGGCCGCGAGATCGAAATTGCACGGCTATTGCAGGGCATCAAGAAGGCCAACATCCACAACGTGGTGTGGCTGACGGCCGATGTGCACTACACGGCCGCGCATTACTTTGATCCGAATAAGGCCAAGTTCAGCGACTTTGCGCCGTTCTGGGAATTCGTCTCCGGCCCGCTGAACGCGGGTGGCTTTGGCCCCAACAAGGTGGACGCCACCTTTGGCATGCAGGTCATGTACCAGAAGGCGCCCAATGAAGTGAACGCGCCACCGACCAACGGCATGCAGTTCTTTGGCCAGGTGGATATCGACGCCAAGAGCAAGGCGTTGACGGTGACGTTGAAGGACATTGCCGGCGCTGCGTTGTACACCAAGACACTGGAGCCGCAACGGGTTTGATTTTCAAGAAAGCTATAAAAAATAATAGCATGGTGTGTAGATGTGACGAGGGCTATGGCCGGTTTTTATCAATAGTGATTTGTCCATACGACCATGTCGGCGGCAGGTGCAGCAGATCAGCAGCTTCATCGATGTCATGCAATTGCGGGCCCAGCCAGACACGCATGTTCAACGCGGCCATGCGCCGCAGGGTTTCGCCCGCCACTGTGGACGTGCTCCAAGCCATGTCGGTGAACACTGCCGGGCAGGGTGCGTGCAGGCCTATCAGCACATAACCCCCATCGGCCGCGGGGATGACAACCGCATCGTGCTGCGCCAGTGCCTGCGCGGCTTGCATGATGTGGGTGGCGCTGAGCGCCGGGCAGTCGGTGCCCATCAGCAGCACCGGTTGACGCAGCGCAGTGGTGACCCGGTCCACGGTGCGCGCCATGCGCTGGCCCAGGTCGCCGTCGCCCTGATCGCTGCGTTCTGTGCGCGCGGGCAAGTCCACGTCGGCCCATGCCGGTGCGCCGGGCGCGGGGCTCATGCACAACTCGACCGTGCCCGCGTTTGCAGCCAGTGCCTGGTCCAGTGTGTGCGTCAGCATGCGGCGGGCTAGGGCGGCCGCACCTTGTGCGCCCAGAGCGGGTATCAACCGAGTTTTGGCGGCGCCGGGCTGCGGTGCCTTGGCGAACACCACAAGCCGGGGTTGCGATGCGCGCGTGGTGTCGGTCACCGGTAGCGCCCGGCCAGGCGTTCGGGTGACACACCCCGCCAGTAGGCAAAGCGCAGCCGCCACATCAGCAGCACGGTGCGCCATACGCCACGCGTTTCCCAGCGGCGGCCAGAAGTGGCGACGCGCTGGCGCAGGCAGGCCGGGCGCGAGAGGCGCAGCAGGCGTTTGGACATTTCGATATCTTCCATCAGCGGCTGGGCCGGGAAACCACCGACCGCCTCAAAAGCGGCGCGGGTCATGAACAGGGCCTGGTCGCCGGTGGCGATACCGGTCCAACGCGAACGGACATTCATCAGCGCTGCGATGACGCGCAGCATGCCGTGTTGCCCGGCAATGTGCACATCGAAGCGGCCCCAATGGTGACTGCCGCGGTTCAAGGCGCGTGCGACCAGCGTGTCTGCGGCTGGGGGCAGGTGCGTGTCGGCATGCAGGAAGAGCAGCGTGGCACCAACGGACTGCCGCGCGCCGGCGTTCATCTGTGCCGCGCGGCCGTGCGGAGCGCTGACGATCTGCCAGGCGCGCGCATCGATAGGTACCGCATCGTTGTCAGCAATGATTGCTCCCCCAAGGACGGGCAGCGCTTGCAAGACCTGGCGCGCCTGTTCCACCGTGTCATCTGCGCTGCCCCCGTCCACGACGATGACCTGCACACCCCGCGCGCGCAAAGGCGCCAGTGCCAACAGTGTCTGCGCGATGCCCGGGCCCTCGTTCAGCACCGGCATGATGATGCTCAAGGTGGGCGCCGCCGCCATCAGTTCCCCAGGGCCCCGCCGCAGCTACTGCCTTGCCCTGCAGTGCAACCAAAGCAATGGCCGGCCACGCGGATGGGCTGTGCTTGCAAATCGGTCTTCAACAAATCGCGCAGATGGCGGCGCACGCCGCTGGTGCCCAGCGGCAGGCCCAACTGCTGGTTGAAATCGCAATCCGACAACCAGCCCTGCCAGTCGACACTGACCAGGCTGCGGCACATGACGCCAGCCAGGTTGTCGACGTGAAAACTGGCCTTGAGCACATCCATGTACGTGTCAAACGTGCCCTTGGACACCAGCGTGGAGCCAAAGCGCTGGATGGGCATATTGGTCAGCGCCAGCAGCTGGTTGAACTCCACGCCGTAGTGCGCGAACAGCTCGCGCTTGTAGTCGGCCTGTAGCGATTGCTGGTTGGGTGGCAGCGACGGGCCTTGGGGGTTGTAGACCAGGTTCAGCACCAGGCCCGTGCCCTCGCGCCCATAACCCAGCGCATTGAGCTGCTGCAGGGCGGCAATGCTTTTGTCGAACACGCCATCCCCGCGCTGCTTATCCACGTTATCGGACGAATAGCACGGCAGCGATGCAGTGACCTCGACGCGCTGTTCGGCCAGAAACGCGGCCAGCCCCTGTTGCCCGGGCTCAAACAAGATCGTCAGGTTGCAGCGGTCGATTACGCGCACGCCCTGGGCGCGAGTGGTGCGCACCAGGTCCTGGAAACCCGCGTGCAGTTCGGGTGCGCCGCCGGTGATATCCAGCGTGGTGATGCCGCGCGCGGCCAGCACCTGGGGGATCAGCGCCAGCGTGTCGGCGTCCATCATCTCGGTGCGGTTGGGCCCGGCATTCACATGGCAGTGCAGGCAGGTCTGGTTGCATTTGTAGCCCAGGTTGACCTGCAGCGTGTCCAGCCGCGTGCGGTTGATGGGCGGGAAATGGGTTTGCTCCAGCAGGGGCAGGGTGTCGTGCATGGGTTTGTTTCAATCAGGGATGGGCATCACACCAGCAAGGCCGCCAGTCGTTGACGTACTTCCGGGGCCATCGCGTCGGGTTGGGTGACCAGCGCATTTTTCAGCGCGCTGTGGGCAATACTCACTGGTTGCTCTGAGCCCAGCAGGCGAATCGCCTCGGCGATCACTTTTTGCGCGCGGCCCGCGTTTTGCAGCAGGTTGGCCAACGCCATATCGGTGGTCACATGGGCCTCGACCGGGTGCCAGCAGTCGTAATCGGTCACCATGGCCAGCGTGGCATAGGCCATTTGCGCCTCGCGCGCCAGCTTGGCCTCGGGCATATTGGTCATGCCGATGATGCCAGCACCCATGCTGCGGTACCAGTGCGATTCGGCCTGCGTCGAGAACTGCGGCC
>NZ_JANXUQ010000304.1 GCF_025356155.1 Rhodoferax sp.
ACAGCAAGGCCTCGGCCGCCCGGTGGTAGCCCAGCATCTGCGGCACCAGCAGGCTGGACGCCGCTTCCGGGCACAGGCCCAGGTTCACAAAGGGCATGGAGAAGGCGGCGTTGTCGCCCGCATAGACCAGGTCGCAGTGGAACAGCAGTGTGGTGCCAATGCCCACCGCCGGGCCGCAGACGGCGGCAATGATGGGCTTGGGGTGGGTGGCAATGCCGCGCAGGAATTTGAAAACCGGAGATTCCTGCGTGGATGGCACACGCTGCAAAAAGTCGCCGATGTCATTGCCGGCGCTGAACACGGTAATGTCGCCCTGGATAACCGTGACATGGATGGACGGGTCGCTGCGGGCCTGCTCCAGACCGTCGGCCATGGCGCCGTACATGGCGGGCGTGAAAGAATTTTTCTTGTCCAGGCGGTTGATGGTGAGGGTCAAAACGCCGTCGGCGATGTGGGTCAGTATGTCTTGCATGGGATCTCCTTTTAAGTTGCCATTGCGTGGCTGCGGTCTGTCAATTTTTGTAGTAAACCAATTGGTGTGTGGTCGCCAGCAGGACACCGGCTTCGTTCCACAATTGCGCCGTGTGGTCAAAGTAGCCGTTGCGAAAGACCTGCGCGCGGGCTTGCGCCAGCAGGTAGCCGCTGCCGGTGGCTTGAAGTTGCTCAGTGTTGGCGTGGAAGTACACCGTCATCGTGACCGTGCCCACTGGCACTGCCGTGGCGCGGCGTACAAACAGGCGTGGAAAGAACACATCGGCCAGCGCCGTCAGCGATGCAAAATCCAGCGGGCGCGGCGGTTGGTCACGCACCCACAGTTGGGTCAGGCTGCTGTCACCACTGCCATCCCACACCGCGGGCATGCCGCCGACGATGGGCCGTATCTCATATTGCTGCACCCACGCCATGGGAATGCCTTTGGGGGCAAGGGGAACATCGGCCGGAGGTGGGCTGGCGGGTAGCGTGTGTTCGTCCAGGCTCCAGGTTTCGCGGCGCAAAGCGGTAAAGGCCGTGCCAGTTAACACCGACTCGCCGTTTTGTTGCACATCAATAATCCAGTGTTGCGTGGACCGGTTGGTGCGCGCCGGGTGGGCATCGATGACAAAAGGGCCATCGGACAAGGCCGCCGCAAAATTGATGGTTAGCGATACCGGCTCGCCCAGGCGTTGGGGGTGCAACAGCACCGCGTTCATTGCCTGCGCGGCGCTGATGCCGCCAAACGGCCCGACCATGTTGGCGTAGGCCGGGCTGGTGTGGCCTGCAAACGTGCCGTCGGGCTGCTGCGCCATCGCAACTGCCCCGTCAAAAGCGTGTGTAGTAGTCAAAAGAAATCTCCATGCAAAAGGCCACCCCCAGGTGGCATTTGGTCTTGATCAGTTGAGGACAGAGCTTGTCACTACGTGACTGCGGTCTGTCCCGCAAGTTATCACACTCGTTCAAAAATGCCGGCGGCCCCTTGCCCCATGCCGACGCACATGGACACCATGCCGTACTTGAGTTGCTTGCGTTGCAGCGCATGGATGACGGTGGCCGCGCGGATGGCACCAGTCGCCCCCAGCGGGTGACCCTGTGCAATGGCGCCACCCATGGGGTTGACCTTGGCCGGGTCCAGCCCCAGCGTGTTGACGACGGCCAGCGACTGTGCAGCAAAGGCTTCGTTCAACTCGATCCAGTCCATGTCGTTCAGCGTCAACCCGGCATAACGCAGCGCGGCAGGAATGGCCTCGATCGGGCCGATGCCCATGATGTGCGGCGGCACGCCCTTGGAGGCGAACGACACAAAACGCGCCAGCGGCTTCAGGCCGTATTGCTTGACCGCTTTTTCGCTGGCCAGGATCAACGCACCTGCGCCGTCTGATGTTTGCGAGCTATTGCCCGCAGTGACCGAACCACGCGCAGCAAACACCGCCTTGAGCTTGGACAGGCCTTCCAACGACGTGTCCACCCGCGGGCCTTCGTCCAGCGATACGGTGCGGCGTTTTTCCACCACCTCACCCGTCTCCAGATTCGGGCTGCGGTCTACTACCTCGACGGGTGTGATCTCGGCAGTGAAGTCGCCGGCAGCTTGGGCTGCCAATGCGCGGCGGTGGGATTCGACAGCAAAGGCGTCTTGCGCCTCGCGGCTGACCTTCCACTGGTTGGCCACCTTCTCGGCGGTCAGACCCATGCCATAGGCGATGCCGATGTTTTCATCACGCTCAAACATCGTGGGTGACAGGGATGGTGTGTTGCCCATCATGGGCACCATGCTCATGCTCTCCACACCAGCGGCGATCATCACATCGGCCTCACCCACGCGGATGCGGTCGGCGGCCATTTGCACGGCGCTCAAGCCGGAGGCGCAAAAGCGGTTGACGGTGATGCCACCCACGCTGTTGGGCAGGCCGGCCAGCACCGCGCCGATACGCGCGATGTTCAGGCCCTGCGGGCCTTCGGGAATGGCACAGCCGCAGATGATGTCTTCGATGGCTTTGGCATCCAGGCTGGGTACTTGGGCCAATGCGGCTTGCAGCGCCTTGACGAGCAGATCGTCGGGCCGCATGTTACGGAAAAAGCCACGGTGCGAACGGCCGATGGGCGTGCGCGTGGCAGCAACGATGTAGGCGTCTTGAACTTGTTTCATGTTTGATCCAATAAGTGTTGAGTACAGAGCTTGCGGCTATGCCGCTGCGGTCTGTCCCGCAAGGTCCTTG
>NZ_JANXUQ010000311.1 GCF_025356155.1 Rhodoferax sp.
GTGACGGATTTTCCGCAACCCGATTCGCCAACGAGTGCCAGAATTTCCGAGTGTCCAATGGTGAAAGATACGTCATCCACCGCTTTCAAGACACCTTTGGAGGTATGGAAATGCGTGCTGAGATTTTTGACCTCCAGCACCGGGCCGGTCGATGGATTGCGCATTGAAAGCGCGTGTGCGTCATGCGTAGTGTTCATCAGCGATTCTTCAGGCGCGGGTTGAGCGCATCGTTCAAGCCCTCGCCCACCAGATTTAAACCGAGCACAGTGAACATAATGGCCAGGCCGGGGATGGCGGTGATGTACCAGGCACTTCGCAAGGCGTCGCGACCCGCGCCGATAATTGTCCCCCAGCTCATGACGTTGGGATCGCCAAGGCCAAGAAAAGCGAGGCCGGCTTCGGTCAAAATTGTTGTGGCGATCATGAGCGAGCCGGTGACGATGATGGGACCCAGTGCGTTCGGCAGAATTTGGGTGGTGATGATGCGGAAATTGCTCATGCCGATAGATATGCCTGCCAATACAAAGTCCCGCTCCCGCAGCGTCATGAATTCAGCCCGCACCAGCCGGGCAATGGCGGGCCACGAAACAATCGCCAGCGCAAACGTCACGGTGGTGACGGTAGGCGCGAGAATCGCCACGACAACAATGGCGAAGATGAATTGGGGGATGGTCTGAAACAGCTCGGTAAGCGCCATCAATGCACTGTCGACCCGCCCCCCGTAGAAGCCGGCTATGGCGCCGACAGCCGTCCCTAGCAACACCGCTGCCAGCGTGGCCGTAAAGCCGACCAGCAACGAAATTCGTGCGCCATGAAACAACCCGCTCGCCAGATCGCGCCCCATGATGTCGGAACCCAACAGAAATTTTGGATCTTGCCCGGGCCACAAAAATGGCGCAGCCACCATATCCCAGGGGTCCTCAGGAAACAGCAAGGGTGCAGAAATTGCCATCAGTGCCACACAAATCAAAAGCAGCAATCCAACGACCGCCGAGCGATTTCGGCAGAATCTTTTAGCAAAGTTGATAAAGGAGTTCATGTGATTTAGCGAATCCTGATGCGTGGATCAAGTTGTGAATACATCACGTCAACCAGAATGTTTGACACCACAACCAGAACAGAGCACAGCAACAAAATACCCAGCAGCAAATTAATGTCGCGTTGAAAGACCGCTTCAAAAGCTAGCCGCCCGAGCCCCGGCCATGAAAAAACGGTTTCAGCCAGCACGGAGCCGCCAAGCAGGGTGCCAAACTGCACTCCGACCAACGTCACCATAGGGAGCAAGGCGTTGCGAAAGACGTGCCTGAAGGTAATGCGCCGTTCGCTCAGACCTTTTGCACGTGCCGTGGTGACGAAGTCCTGGTTGAACACTTCAAGCATTGAAGCGCGCATGACCCGGGTGTAGAGCGCAACATAGAACAGGCCGAGTGTGGTGACTGGCATCACCATGTGATGCAAGATATCCAGCATGCGCGCCATGCCATGCTTGCCGCTGGCCATGGTTTCCATACCGCCTGCGGGGAACCAGCCAAGATTTACCGAGAACACAACAATCAGCATCAGCCCCAACCAAAACACCGGGACTGAAAAAGAAAGTATGGCGAACACCGAGATGATGTTGTCCCGCAGTTGATTGACCCGTTGCGAAGCCAGTACGCCCAGGATCGCTCCAATAACCACCGCCAGTCCCATCCCGCTGAACATCAACAGCAAGGTTGCTGGAAGCCGATCAAGTATCAGCGATAGCACCGTTTGATTATGTCGAAACGAAAAGCCCAGATCGAGCGTGGCTAACTTGACGATGTAATGCCACAGCTGCATGTACACCGGCTGGTCGAGCCCGAAGCGTGCGCGCAGTTCGGCCAGGTATTCAACCGTACCTGCTGCCGCTTCGCCTGCCAGCACGTCTGCAGCATCGCCCGGTGCCAGCTTGAGCAGGACAAAATTACAGATAACAATGGCGAGTATCAGCGGGATGGCCTTGAGCAGGCGCTGTCCAACCATGCGCAGCATCGGGGACTGGATCTGAGGCAATTTCATGACCAGACGCGCTTATTTTTCAAAGTACGCGTCAGCGAAGTTCCCGCCAATTACGCCGTCGGCGCTGACCGTATGTTTTCTTAGTTTTGAACTTGACAGCGTGATGAAGCGTGTTTCCATTAATGGGATCACGGGCAGATCTGTCATGGCGAGACGTTGCATGTCCAGGTAAAGTGCCTTGCGCTTGGTGGGATCATTTTCATCTTGCGCAGCTTCGATGATTCGGTCCATGTCAGCGCTTCGATAATCTGTGGCATTGGTAAACACCACGCCCTTCTGAATCGCCTTTGACCAATACAGTCGCTGTACCCCTTGAGTCGGATCTGCAAAAGCACCGTAATACCCGCTGGTGCTGTCAAAGTCATATTCTGTAAATATGCGCCTAAAGTAAGACGGTAAATCTTGGCTGCGTAGCTCAACCTCAATTCCAACCCTGGCCAGTTGTTGCTTGATAAATTCACCAGTGCGCTGGTAGTCGGAGCCCAGAGGAAACAGGTCATGCGTCATTTTGAAGCGCATACCATTTGCGCCCGGCTTTAACCCTGCTTCGTCGAGAAGCTTTTTGGCTTTTTCAACGCTGTATTCATACTTGGGGACATCGGTTGAATGAAAGGTTGTGACCTGTGACGGGATCGGACTGACAGCCGGCTTGCCATAGCCCATCCAGACAACCTGGGTCATGCGGTCGCGATCAATTGCATGTGCAATGGCGCGGCGCACGCGCACATCGTTCAGGGGTGGCTTGCGCAGATTTACCTCCATCAGCAAGTAGGGCGACATGTAGGCGTAACCGCGGGTTTCCACACTGAGGGCAGGATTCTTGGCTATCCGCGGCATATCGGTAAGCGGCACCGGGCTGAGACCGCCAATGTGGACCTCGCCAGTCTCAAAACTTGCAGCGCGTGCAGAGGCGTCATTGATGATCCGAAAGACGATGCGTCGCAGCACCGGTTTGCCAGCTTGCCAGTAATTCGGATTTTTTTCTAAAAGAATGAACTCGCCCTTCTTCCATTCCTTGAAAACAAAGGGGCCTGTTCCGATGGGTTTGCTGACATATGGATTAGTGGCGGGGTCGGTTCCAGCAAACAGATGTTTGGGCATCATCGGAGATTCGTAGCTGGAGGCGAGCGCAGACAGCATGGGCGGCGCTGGTTTGCTGAGCTTGATGATGGCGGTGAGTGGATCAGGTGTTTCGACGCTGGTAATTTTTGCCAGCGCAGTGCGGCCTCGAGGGTGTACTTTTTTAAGCACCTCTAAAATTGTGTAGCTGACATCGGCGGAGGTGAACGGTTTCCCGTCATGCCACTTGACGTTGGGACGCAACTTGAAGGTGTAGGTTAAACCATCTGCGCTAATGTCCCATTTTTCTGCCAGCTGGGGCTGCAGTTTCAAGTCGTTATCAAGATAAAGCAAGCCTTCCATGACCTTTGAAGTCACCATGCCCATCTGCAAAGTGGTGTTAATGGCAGTCAGCAAAAAAGGCGGTTCGGGTGAAAGTACAAACTTGAGAGTGCCGCTTTCTATATCTGCAGCACTTTGCGCTGCTGCCGGAAGGCCAAGCGTGGCAACGCCAAGCAGTGCAACCGACAAGGATGCGCGTACAACTGAATTTACGATTCCAGATAGCATGTCAAATCCTTTTCCGATACGTTGTGCGTTGAGTACAAAACCAGTCCTGATGTTGTCGACAGGGCTTACTTTTCTGAACTCAGTATGGAAAATTAGGGCGCAAGCGTCTTTCAAAATCTGTTCGCGTGATTGCAAAATCAGCACAGCCATTTTGTTTGGTGGACGCGCCCTGTCGGACCAAGCCGAATCCGTCCCCAAGGGGCTAATCCACGGGTGCTTGACCAGCGTTGTGCGGTGCGATGGGTGGTTGCGACATGCCGCAGGTCACGGGTGACACAGCGGCTTTCAATACCGGCGCAACCGCCAATGCGTGGCGGTGTTTGAGCCGGCTTGAACCGATGCGTGAAGTCTTAAAGCTTCAAAGACATGCCCCGACCAAACATCCGCAGCGTTGGTGAGGACGCCGGCAGCAGGCGACAACAAAGTCTGCAATCACGATTTGTAACTTTCATCAAGCCGGTCCAGCTTGCGGATCAGTGATGGCCAGACAAATGCACCCCCCATGCCGCCGGTCTGCACGCGCATGGCCTCGGCTACGCCTTTGACGATCAGCGGGTTGACTTGCGTGAGCGTGCCGCCCGCCTGCGCGTCGATCTGGATGCGGCAGGTGTTTTCAAATGTGTACATGCTCAAAAACGCATCTGCGATGGTTTTACCCACCACCAGCAGGCCGTGGTTGCGCAGTATTAAAAAGTTGGCGTTGCCCAAGTCGGCCTGCAGGCGCGGCTTTTCGTCGTCCCTGAAAGCCACACCCTCATAGGCGTGATAGGCCAGCGAGCCCAGCACAAACGTGGACTGCTGGCTGATGGGTAGCACACCAGCGGCTTGCGCACTGACGGCAACGCCGGCGCGGGTGTGGGTGTGCAGCACGCAGCCTGCGTCAATGCGCGCCTCATGCACGGCGCTGTGAATCACAAACCCGGCAGGGTTGACCGGGAAAGCCGAGTCAATCACCTTGTTGCACTGCTCGTCTACCTTGACCAGGCTGCTGGCAGTGATCTCGTCAAACATCAGCCCATAGGGGTTGATCAGGAAGTGGTGCTCGGGCCCGGGGATGCGCGCGCTGATGTGGGTGAACACCAGATCGCTCCAGCCATACGCGGCCACCAGGCGGTAACAGGCCGCCAAGTCCACACGCAGCTGCCATTCTTCGGGGCTGACCTGGTTTTGGAGCGATGGAATGTTCATGGCGGTGGTCCTTGGAGTAGTGGATTGCCACGTTAACCGGCTGACCGCCGCAAGACTGTTAAAAATCTTACAATTTAGGGTAATCACCGGGACGAAATGGATGGCCGACTCAAAAGACGAATTGCTGGTGAACTTATCGCGCAACCCCTGGTTCGGCGCCCTGCCGCTAGCCGAGCGCAAGGCCATGCTGGCGGTGGCGGACACCGTGCAGCTTCGCACTGGCGAGATGCTATACCGCAAGGACGCTGTTGCCGGCGGTTTTTACGGGGTGGTGCAGGGCGCGTTCAAGATATCGACACTGGGCGAGGATGGGCGCGAAGGCATCTTGTCGGTGGTGGAGGCTGGCAACTGGCTTGGCGAAGCCTCGCTGCTGGACGGCCTGCCGCGCCCACACGACGCCACAGCAGTGCAGGCCAGTGTCGTGCTGGTGATCCAGCCCCAGGCCTTCAAACGCCTTATGCAGCGCACGGCATTTGCACGCGCCATTGCGGTGTTGCTGTGCGGCCGGTTGCGGGTGCTGTACGGCATGGTGGAAGACGCCATGCTGCGGTCCACTCGCACACGGATTGCACGGCGTTTGCTGACGTTAGCGCGAGGGGATGCAACCATGGCCAGCGATGCGCGGGCCAGTGTGGCCGTGTCACAGGAGGCGCTGGCGATGATGCTGGGGATTACGCGGCAGACACTATCAAAGGAATTGAAGGTGCTGGTGCGGGATGGGGTGTTGGGGTTGGGTTATGGGCGGATTGAGATTGTGGCTATGGGGGAGTTGGAGGTGCGGGGGGCGTTGGCTTGAGGGGCTGCCTGGCCACAACAGGGTTCACATACGATCGTTCCAATAGCCGGGTTCGCGGCTCTGGTGTGCGACGGCGAAGATTTGAGGGCCGTTCATATGGTCTTCTTCGTATACCACCGTATAGGGGAAGCGATCAAAGTGGTAGATGCGAAGGCCGTCTTCCCCGTGTGGGCCACGCTGTTGATTCTCGATCAGGAGATCTCGCACGCGCTCATATTCAGCAAGAAACGCCAACGCAATCATGCGGTTGGCGTGGGTGGCGTAGTACACGGCTGCGTCGCCAAGTTCAGTCTCGGCGTCGGGGTGTATGGAGTAGCTCACGCAATCCGGGCTTTGACGCGGGCCAAGGCTTCGTCACCGGGAACCATCGCTACTTTGCCGCTGCGCACCTCTTCTCGCCGATGCAAGGCCAGATTCATCCAAGCCTTTTGCGCGTTCGACTTCGGCTCGAAGCTGGCGATAAGCAACTGAAGAATTCGGGCGCGTTCTTCGGCTGGGAGTTCAAGGACTTCTGCTGCCAGGTCGTGGGCGGGGGTGGTCATGGTGCCTCCAAGTTGGTGCCTAGGTGTAAGCATGCCATATCTTTGGCGGCGACGTTTGCCAACGATGCGCGCGCCAGCTTGGCCGTGTCACATGTGGCGATGATGTTGGGGTTTACGCCGCAGAGCTTGTCAAAGGAATTGATGGTGCTTGTGCGGGATGGGGTGCTGGGGCCGTGCTATGGGCGGATTGAGATTGTGTCTATGGGTGAGTTGGAGGTTAGGGGGCGTTGGCTTGAGGGCTTGTACCCGACATGGCGGCAGGTCCCACGAGCAGATGGTTCTCATGGCGCCCCTCTCCCAGTACAAAATAGGTAGTGCCAACCTTGGCGTAGCCTAAATGTTGGTAGAACGCTATAGCCCTAGCGCTTTGGGCATTCACTGTCAGCCAAAGTGCTGTGTTTGACTGCTCACGCACCCAGATTTCGGTTGCCCGCAGCAGAGACTTGCCCACACCAGCCCTGAGAAAGTGTTCTTGTACATAGAGCGTTTGGAGTTCGGCAGCAGAGCCAGTACCGCAAGGGCATGGACAACCACACTTGACGACGGCAAAACCTATGAGATTGTCGCCCTGCTCTGCCACAAATACGCGACTGGCTGGGTCTTTGAGTATCTCCTGGTACTTCTGCGGGGTGAGCTCAGCGATAACGTACTCGGCGACGTCAGGTGTGATGCCGGTTGTTGCATACGTGTGTAGCCAGACCTGGGTCGCCAGTACGGCGATGGCGCTGGTATCGATGGGCTGTGCGAGGCGTATGTGAATATCAGGGTTCATGACCTTGTCAGGTGGTTGAAGCCAACCGCTCAGCCGCCCACAACACCTGCTTCACCACAGCCAGCACGTTGTCCCGCTGCGCCGGCAGTTTCAGTTCACCGTTCTCATCAAACGCATCCCCCGCCCGGCTCAGCGCAAATTGCTTGGGCGCGATCCAGCATTGGGCATTGGCCATCAGCGGGTTCAGGTGGCTCAGCGACCGCAGTCCGCCCAGTCCGCCGGGCGAGGCGCTCATCAGGCCGACGATCTTGCCGCGCATGGAGCGGTCGCCGTCGGACCAGACCGGGTCGCCTTTGACCGGGCTGCTGATCCAGTCGATGGTGTTTTTCAACAGGCCGGTGTAGGAGCCGTTGTACTCGGGCGAGCAGATGATCCAGGCCGGGTGGTCATACGCGATGGCCTTGAGGCGCATGACATCGGCCGGAGTGCCACGGGCTTCCAGGTCGGCGTTGTACAGCGGGACGTCGAAGTCGCTCAGTTCGATGTGCGTGACGTCTGCTCCCTCGGCACGCGCCATGGCGGCGGTGACGTTGGCGAGGCGGCGGTTGAAGGAGTATTGGCGGGTGCTGCCCGCGAAGATGAGTAGTTTGGTGGTCATGGGGTTATTGTCGCCAAGCTCGGGGGTGTCAGTGCCGTGAATTCCAAGGGTTGATGACAGTCAGGCCAGCGGCTTCAAACGGGCCGGTGTCCCGCGTTGCAACAATCAAACCATGACTGGTGGCCGTAGCGGCGATGTAGCTGTCTGCCGGCGCAATAGCTTTCCCTTGGGCTCGCGCGCGTGCACGAAGCACCGCATAGGCTTCAGAGGCCGCCGCATCAAAGGCCAGGATTCGGCCGGCAAACAAAGGCAAGATGCGTTGCTCAAGACTGGTGTGGAGCGTGTCTCTTCGTTTGCCGGGTGTCAGCGCTGCAATGCCAAAACGCAACTCAGCCAGGCTGATGGTTGACAAATAGAGTGTTTCGATAATTTGGGCGTCAATCCAAGTCAACACGCCCACATCACCGGTGAGCTTCAAGGGTTCAGAAACGACATTGGTATCGAGAAGAATCATTCAAAGCTCAGCGGTTCTGCGGGCGACTTGTCACGCTCGGTCTCAAGATCGAAACCTCCTGCCTGCTGGCCGATTTCAGCCAGCAAGGAACCTAGTTTGATACGGCCCTCTGGTCGTGCGACGCTTTCAAGAATGGCGCGAACTTCCGCCTCGGTACTTCGGCCAGCCATTGCAGCGCGCACCCGCAAAGCACGGTGCGTCTCCTCGGGTAAGTTACGGACAGTGATCGATGACATTTGCATCCCTCTGAGATTGATATCAATGATTGCATTGTATGTAGTGTGCAATCAACTTACAAGATGATGCGGCGTTGGAATTAAGCTTGCGCCCGCGGTAGGCAAGGGGTGGATGTTTTGCTCCGTGTCCCCCGGCCTTCGGCCTCCTCCTTTTACCTGCGCAAAACACCCACCCCTTGCCTGCCGCTGGAGGTTGTTGGAGACGGGCTGTTGGCAGTTTTTTGGGCTAACTGATGCGTTACTTCAGATCTGTTGGGCTGTGCGTTTTGCGGAGGTAAAGGAGGAGGTCTTGCTTGCAAGGCCGGGGGACACGCAGCAAAACGTGCAGCCCAACAGATCCACCCCAACAGCAACACAAGCCGGTGAATTCTCCCCACGTGCCAAAAAACCGTGCAACCGGTAAAATCGGGGGCTATCCCACACCGGGCGCACGCGGACCTGCCTTGCGCCCTCAATAGAACACCATGCTTTACCCACAAGAATTCGATGTCATCGTCGTTGGCGGCGGCCATGCCGGAACTGAGGCTGCGCTCGCGGCTGCCCGCATGGGGTCCAAGACCCTGCTGCTGAGCCACAACATCGAGACGCTGGGCCAGATGAGCTGCAACCCGTCCATCGGCGGTATTGGCAAGGGCCACCTGGTCAAAGAAGTGGACGCGTTGGGCGGGGCGATGGCGTTGGCAACGGACGAGGGCGGAATCCAGTTCCGTATTCTCAATTCCAGCAAGGGCCCGGCCGTGCGTGCCACGCGTGCCCAAGCCGACCGGGTGTTGTACAAGGCGGCGATTCGCCGCATGCTCGAGAACCAGCCCAACCTGTGGCTGTTCCAGCAGGCGGTGGATGATTTGATGATCGAGGGTGACCGCGTGGTGGGCGCCGTGACCCAGGTTGGCATACGCTTTCGCTCCAAGACTGTGGTGCTGACAGCGGGCACTTTCCTGGACGGCAAAATCCACGTGGGGCTGAACAATTACGCGGCGGGCAGGGCGGGGGACCCGCCTGCCGTCAGCTTGAGTGCACGGCTCAAGGAACTGAAGCTGCCGCAGGGTCGCCTGAAAACCGGCACACCACCACGTCTGGACGGCCGGACCATCGACTTCAGCAAATGCCAGGCGCAGCCCGGCGACGGCATGCCCGGTGGCATGAGCGCCACGATGCCGGTGTTCAGCTTCATGGGTCGGCTGGACATGCACCCGCAGCAGATGCCGTGCTGGATCACGCACACCAACACCCGCACACACGACATCATCCGCAGCGGCTTTGACCGCAGCCCGATGTTCACCGGCAAGATCGAGGGCGTGGGCCCGCGCTACTGCCCGAGTGTGGAAGACAAGATCAACCGCTTTGCCGACAAGGACAGCCACCAGATTTTCTTGGAGCCCGAAGGCTTGACGACGAATGAGTATTACCCCAACGGCATCAGCACCAGCCTGCCGTTTGACATCCAGTACGACCTGGTGCGCAGCATGGCCGGGCTGGAAAACGTGCACATCCTGCGGCCCGGCTACGCCATCGAGTACGACTACTTTGACCCCCGCTCGCTGAAGAACAGTTTCGAGACGCGCCAGATCAACGGCCTGTTTTTCGCCGGCCAGATCAATGGCACGACCGGGTACGAAGAGGCGGCGGCGCAGGGTTTGTTCGCTGGCGTCAACGCCGCGCTGCAAGCTGGGGCGCCCGCTGCGCAATCGGCGGAGTGGGGCAAGGACACCTGGGTGCCCGGCCGCAACGAGGCCTACCTGGGTGTGCTGGTCGACGACCTGATCACCAAGGGCGTGACCGAGCCTTACCGCATGTTCACCAGCCGGGCCGAGTTCCGCCTGCAACTGCGCGAAGACAATGCCGACGCCCGCCTGACCGAGACCGGCCGCAAGCTGGGCCTGGTGGACGATGCGCGCTGGGATGCCTTCTGCCGCAAGCGCGATGCTGTTTCACGTGAAACAGAACGGCTGCGTGGTATCTGGGTTAGCCCGCAAAACTTGGCGGCGTCTGAGTCAGAGCGGGTGTTGGGTAAATCCATAGAGCACGAATACAACCTGGCGGACCTGCTGCGCCGCCCGAACATTGGCTACGCAGCGGTAATGTCGCTGGACGGCGGACGTTATGCCAACCGGGATCTGCCGGTTCCAACCAGTGTTCCACGTGAAACAACGGACGCCAGTGCGGAAGCCAATGCCGCGGTCTTGGCCCAGGATGTGTTCGTGGCGGCTGTCATCGAGCAGGTGGAGATTGCCGCCAAATACTCCGGCTACATCGACCGCCAGAACGACGAGGTCGAGCGAGCCGCCCACTACGAGAATCTGCGCCTGCCGGCCGAGTTGGACTATATGCAGGTGACAGCCCTGAGCATCGAGGCACGCCAAAGCCTAAACAAACAGCGGCCAGAAACCCTGGGCCAGGCGTCGCGCATGTCTGGCAGCACGCCGGCCACCATCTCGCTGTTGCTGATCCATCTGAAGAAAGGCAACTTCCGGGGCTTTGGGTCCATCGTTGCACCTCATACCACCGAGGTGTCCGTCTGATGCCGATGCACGCTTTGGATTCTGGTTTGCGCCAAGGCTTGGTTGAGCTGGGTTTGGCACTCAATGAAACCCAGGTGCAGCAGTTGCTGTGCTATCTGGATTTGATTCAGAAGTGGACCAAGGTCTATAACTTGACAGCGGTCCGTGACCCGGCGGAAATGTTGACGCACCACTTGCTGGACAGTCTTGCCGCGATCGCTCCGCTGGATAGGCAATTGCAGGCGCGGGGGGCGATGTCCACAACCGCTCGTTTACTAGACGTGGGTTCGGGTGCCGGTCTACCGGGCATCGTGATTGCCCTATGCCGTCCCGATATCGTCGTGCATTGTGTGGACACGGTTGCTAAGAAGGCAGCTTTTATCCAGCAGGTGGCGGTAACTTTGAAGCTGCCCAACTTGCGCGGCCTGCACGCGCGGGTGGAGTCTTTGACCGAGCCGTATGACGTGGTGAGTTCGCGGGCCTTTGCTTCTTTGGTCGATTTCACCAATTGGTCGGGCGGGGCGTTGGCAGGGCAGGGGGTGTGGATGGCGATGAAGGGTAAGCATCCGGCGGGTGAGATTGCGGTGCTGCCCGCTTCCGTGGAAGTGTTTCACGTGGAACAACTGAAGGTGCCGGGGTTGGATGCTGAGCGGTGCATTGTTTGGATGCGGGCATTGGGCTGACATTGCTTGTTGGGGCTACGGATCGGGCGGGCTATGCGTTTTGCTCCGTGTCCCCGGGCCTACGGCCTCCTCCTTGACCTGCGCAAAACGCATACCCCGTGCCTGAGGCGTGCAAGCGAAAGAGCGCACGAGTGAAGTGTCTTCAAAGACTGAACACTACAAAACCAAACCGCCCCAAAATTCCAACGTAAACTCGCCGTTTCCCCAGAAAGAATCCCACCATGCTTGGCGTCACCGACTACGGCACTTTTGTCGTCACCATCATCGTCTTCCTGCTGATCCCAGGGCCGGGCAATCTGGCGCTGATCACCTCCACCAGCAAGGGGAAAATCCGTGGCGGACTGGCTGCCACCATGGGTGTAATCGCTGGAGACCAGGTGCTGATGTGGTCGGCCGTGGCGGGTGTAGCAGCGCTGCTGGCGGCTTACCCGGATGCCTTCCACGCGGTGCAGTGGTTGGGTGCTGCCTACTTGGCATGGCTGGGTGCCAAGATGCTGCTGGCCAAACCCGGTGCAGCGCCGGTGCTCAACATCACGGCTGGCCACTACTTCCGCCAGGCACTGATGATCACGCTGTTCAACCCCAAGGCCATTCTGTTCTATATGGCGTTCTTCCCGCTGTTTGTTGACCAGAGCAGTCAGCAAGGCATGCTCACCTATGGCTTCATGGCTGGCACCATCGCCGCCATCACCTTCTTGTATGGCTTGATCTCGGTGTTGCTGACGCACTTTCTGGCGGAGCGTATCCGCGCCAACCCCTTGATCTCCCGCGTGCTGGAGAAGATAGCCGGCGTGTTCTTGATCGGCTTTGGCATCAAGCTTGCGGTCTCGCGTTGAACCGGTCGTCCTGGTTCCACGTGAAACATTGACGTCTCTGCCACGCCGTTCCCTGTCTTTTTTCTAGTAGCACTCCATGGCCAAAATCTTCTGCGTTGCCAACCAAAAGGGTGGCGTCGGCAAAACCACTACTACCGTCAACCTGGCCGCTGGTCTGGCCAAGGTGGGCCAGCGTGTGCTGATGATCGACCTGGACCCGCAGGGCAATGCGACCATGGGTTCGGGTGTGGACAAGCGCAAGCTGGAGCTGACGGTGTACGACGTGCTGCTAGAGTCCGCTTCCATAACTGAGGCCCGCGTCCAAAGCGACAAGCTCAAAGACGGCGGTTGCAGCTACGACATCCTGGGCGCCAACCGCGAGCTGGCCGGTGCCGAGGTAGAACTGGTGGAAGTGGAGCGGCGCGAGAAGCGCCTGAAGCAGGCCATCGAAGCTGTCGATTCCGAATACGATTTCGTACTGATCGACTGCCCGCCGTCCTTAAGCATGCTGACGCTGAACGGCCTGTGCTGCGCCCACGGTGTCATCGTGCCCATGCAGTGTGAATACTTTGCGCTGGAAGGCCTGACGGATCTGGTCAACACCATCAAGCAGGTCAAGGCCAACCTTAATGACGACCTGCAGATCATCGGCCTGCTGCGCGTCATGTTTGACCCGCGCATTACCTTGCAGATGCAGGTCAGTGAGCAGCTCAAGGCCCACTTTGGTGACAAGGTGTTTGACTCCGTCATCCCGCGCAATGTGCGCCTGGCCGAGGCGCCCAGTTATGGATTGCCGGGCGTGGTGTTCGATCCATCGTCCAAGGGCGCCCAAGCGTTTGTCGCATTCGCACAAGAGATGGTGGCGCGCATCGCGGCGATGTGAATGCCGCCGCTTCAGCCAAGTCTCTTATAACAAATCAGCTGCTAGCCCTCGTGCAGACTGCACATACTGCTCCTGAAACAATAGCGCCTCCCATGCCAACCGCTTCTTCCGCCAAGCCCACCATCCTCATCCTGCCCGGCTGGCAAAACTCCGGCCCCGACCACTGGCAAAGCCGCTGGGAAGTTTTGTATGGCGACCAGCGCGTGCAGCAGCACGACTGGATGCAACCCCTGCGCGGCGACTGGATGGTGCAATTGGAAGAAGCCTTGTTGGCCGCGCCCGGCCCGGTCGTCTTCGCCGCACACAGCTTGGGCTGCCTGCTGACCGCCGCCTGGGCCCAGCATTCGCAGAACACCCACCGCGTCGTCGGCGCGCTGCTGGTGGCACCCGGCGATGCCGAACGTGAAGAATTCCGCGCACCGCTGAAAAGCTGGTCGCCCATCGTGTTGCAGCGCTTGCCTTTCCCCAGCACGCTACTGGGCAGCCACGACGACCCGTACTGCAGCTTCGCACGTGCGCAGCAATTCGCCACCGCCTGGGGCTCGACCTTTGTCGACTACGGCCACAAGGGGCACATCAACGCCGAATCCGGCCTGGGCAACTGGCCCGCGGGCAGGGCGCTGTTGAACCAATATCTAGAACCCAAGAAAGAGAACGCATAAACATGGTCACGAAAAAGCCCAAGGGCCTGGGCATGGGCCTGGAAGCATTGCTCGGCCCCAAGGTCCAGGACCGCACGCCGGCCGAAGAGGCCGTAGCCAACTCCGGCGCGCCCAGTACGCTGATGCTGACCGACCTGGTGGCCGGCAAGTACCAACCCCGCACCCATATGGACGAAGGCGCGCTGTACGAGCTGGCCGAGAGCATCAAGGCGCAGGGCATCATGCAACCGATTCTTGTTCGCCGCCTGAGCGAAGACGACTCCCGGTTGCGCCGAAAGGAACAAGCAGAGGCGGTGCCTGCACCGGCCGGCGCGCAGTCCCGCCTGAACCAGCCTGTTTTTGAGATCATCGCCGGTGAACGGCGCTTTCGCGCCGCCAGGCTTGCCGGCCTGGACAGTGTGCCAGTGCTGGTGCGCGATGTGACCGACCAGGCCACCGCCGCCATGGCGCTGATCGAAAACATGCAGCGCGAAGACCTGAACCCGCTGGAAGAGGCCCAGGGCCTGCAGCGCCTGATCAAGGAATTTGGTCTGACGCACGAAACCGCCGCCCAGGCCGTGGGCCGATCGCGCAGCGCCGCCAGCAACCTGCTGCGCCTGCTCAATTTGGCCGAACCCGTGCAGACCATGCTGATGGCCGGCGACCTGGACATGGGCCATGCCCGTGCGCTGCTGTCGCTGGAGCGTGGCACCCAGATCACCGCCGCCAACCAGATCGCCGCCAAGAAAATGTCGGTGCGTGAGGCCGAAAGCCTGGTCAAAAAGCTGGGTGCCGAGTTTGAGCTGACCGCGTCGGCCAAACCCAAAAAAGAAAAGTCGCGCGATCTCAAGCGCGTGGAAGAAGAGCTGTCCGACCTGCTGATGGCCCAGGTCGAGATCCAGGTCAAGAAACGCGTCAAGCGCGCAGGGCGTATGGAAGAGATGGGTGAAATCGTCATCCAGTTCGGATCGCTGGACGAGCTCAACGGCCTGATCGAACGCCTGTCGCCCGGCGCCAGCCGCTAGGCTCGTTCAAACGCAGGGGATATTGATTCGCTATGAAATGTGTAGCTACTTACGCAATATCCACGAGGGCTAGAGGCCAATTATCCTTAAGACGCTCACCAATAAACCCATGTTGGGTAATTCTAAGCCCCCTTGCACACCTGGGCATCCCGTGCGCAAACTGCTGAGCACCTGGCCGTTGCCGGCAATACTGACCTGGGCCGCAGCTTGGTTGCTGTTCAGGCAACTGCTAGGGCAAGGCGCCGCACTGCACACCGCACTAGGCACCGCTACCGCCCTGGGCGTGGCCCTGAGCCTGCTGGGCAACACGTGGTGGCGCCGGGTGCTGATCGCTGGGGGCTTTCCACTGTCGCTGGCGCTGAGCCTGCCGTCGCTCGGGTTGGCGACGACGCTACCCGCCTGGGCCTGGCTGATCCCACTGCTATTGCTGCTCGCGGTCTACCCCTTGAACGCCTGGCGCGATGCGCCGCTGTTCCCCACGCCCGCCCATGCGCTGGACGGCCTGCCCCAACACGCGCCGCTGCCCGACGGCGCCCGCGTGCTCGACGCTGGTTGCGGCCTGGGCCACGGATTAGCCGCCCTGCGCCGCGCCTACCCCCAAGCCCAGTTGCACGGCCTGGAGTGGAGCTGGCCGCTGCGCTGGCTGTGCGCATTGCGCTGCCCCTGGGCGCAGGTGCGCCGTGCTGACATCTGGGCGGCGGACTGGTCTGGCTATGGCATGGTCTACCTCTTCCAGCGCCCCGAGAGCATGCCGCGCGCCGTGGCCAAAGCACAGGTCGAACTGCGCCCGGGCGCCTGGTTGGTGAGCCTGGAATTTGAAGCAATTGGCGTCAAACCCAGCGCCCAATGCAGCGAGCCGGGTGGCAAAATGGTATGGTTGTACCAAGCGCCGCTGACCCGCCTTTCAGGAGATTGAACATGCCCACCCCAAGCCCCACAACGCCCGCTACCGACGAGACCCAGCACGCACAACAGGTGCTGGTCTTCGCCATGGCAACACTGGCCGAGCAGCGTGAGGCAGATTCTGAGAGCCACATCCTGCGCGTCCAACACTATGTGTTGGCCCTGGCCAAGGAGCTCGGCAAACGCCCCCCGTTTGAAGAGCTGCTGACACCCGACTACATCGACACCCTGTACCGCAGCGCGCCGTTGTACGACATGGGCTCGGTCTGCGTGCCCGACCGCATCTTGCTGAAACCTGGCCGTTTGACTGCGGATGAAATCAGCATCATGCGCACCCACACCACACTGGGCCACGCCGCTATCGAACGCGCCGAAAAAACCCTGGGCCGCGTGTCACCCCTGCTGGCCATGACCAAAGACATGGTGCTGTGCCATCAAGAGAAATGGGACGGCACCGGCTACCCCCGCGCCATCGCTGGCACCGACATCCCGGTAGCCGCCCGCATCATCGCGCTGGCCGACGTGTATGACGCGCTCATCACCAGCAAGGTCTATAAAGACGGCGTGCCGCACGACAAGGCCGTGCAGATCATCTTCAGCGAACGCGGGACCCACTTCGACCCCGATATGGTCGACGCCTTCATCGAAATCCAGGATAGCTTCGCCGAGATAGCCCAACGCTATGCGGATACCGAGGCCGACATGCAGCACAAGATTGAGTACATGGCGAATGCGATTGCGGAGATTGCGACGCTGTGATGGTGTGTTGGTGAAGAGCAGACAACACCTGAGCGTGAACGCCCCAGGCTAGAAACCATCACGTGGTCGACAAGATGGATGCCGTCCCGCGAAGCCGTACAGATAAACCGACAAATGCGGTACGGCAGCGTGCAGGGCGGGCAGTTCATGGTGGAGGGTCAGGGGGCCACAGCATTCATCAACACATGCCTCGTCTCGTAATAAGTCACCAGAGCAGGGTACGACACCAGCAGCGCCACGACAATCAGAATCCACGCAATGAAGAGAAGCCCAAAGCCCGGAGGCTGTTGCGGTGGTCCGTAGGCGTTCTCCGCCTGTGAGCCAGGGACCAGTGCCAAATACGGCAAGAGGATCAATGCCAGCAGTGGGAACGCAAGCACCTTCACCAGCCACGGCGGCGTGTTGAGATCCTTTAACCGTCGGGATGCAAGCCAATAAAACACCGACGCGAAAACGGCGCTCACAGCAGAGATAACCCAATTGAGTTCACGCGCGTTGGCGCCGCCGTGGCCTTGTACCAGATGGCAGGAGACAATGACCGCCACCGACCAAACCACCACGCCAAGTGCGGACCAAAGGATAAATCTGCCTGCGCCAAGCCGTGTGTTCATCTGTTGTCTTCTGGATACCAAGAGTTGGTGCTGAGTGGCATTCCGGGTCAACAACAGTGTTGCGCCTTTCATTCGCAAACTTTCTAAAGCTTTCCCCCAATGGATTGCGATTGACTCGCCGTCAAACATATCCTCGCACAAACTGATCCTTAAACCATTGAAGCCCCTTATCACGATGCGCTCGTTCGTGCCATATCAATCTGTATTCGAATCTTAGAGCCTTGTCGGCAATTGGCATGACGGCCAGCTCATATTGCTTCTCCCAAGTTCGCGCAAGACGATCGGGCACAACAGAAACCAGATCACTATTAACAACCCCTTCCAACGCGGAATGAAAATACGGAGAGGCTAGCACGATGCTTGCTGGCTTGAGACCAAGTCTGTCATAAAGGTCGTCCGTAACGTACTGCCTAGCAGCAAGGTAGCGAGGTGCACATTGGGGAAATTTTGCAGCCTCTCTGAGCAAAGTCTTTGCGTTCGCGTTCCTATACGCGGTCAACGGGTGCTGGTGGCGACAGACAAAAGAATACCCATCATCGAAAAGTCTGCGGTGATGAAAATCAGGAGGAAGCTGCTCATCTGAATAAAGCGCGCAATCGAGCTCTCCCCGCTCAAGCCTTGATATTGTCAAATCGGACCAAGGGTCGACCTGCCAAGATGTAAAAGGCGCTAACTCGCGAAGATTGAGGAGTCGAGGCAACAGAGCCACTGACATGCCGTAGTCGGTGCTGGCAATACGAAACACGCGGGTCGAATTCCGTGCATCAAACGCAGCGACCTCAAATAAGGTGTTGATGCTGTCCAAAGCGGATCTGACAAGGGGGCGCAATAGCTCGGCCACCGGGGTCAATACGTATCCTTGCGCAGTGCGCACCAGCAACGGATCTCCAAAATGCTTGCGTAGCCTGTTCATAACGCGCGATGCACCTGGTTGACTGAGGCCGAGTAGATCTCCTGCACGCGTGATGGCGCTGGTGTCGAGCAGAGCCTGAAGAAACTTCAGCTGCCCGACATCAAAGTTCTCCAGTGTCGATTGCACATTCATTTTTTGCATGGTCGGTATGCCGCTATTGATCTTTTCAATTATGCAGCAGACGCTGAAAATTCTTCGACTGGGCAAGCTCCATGCTCAGCACCTACAAGGATTGCCATGTTTAACAAAACACTTTGCCTCTTATTCCTCATGTTTTCAGCGCAGGTTGCCACTGCGGTTGAAACGCCACCAGCCATCAAAACCTTTTACGCAAACTTCAGCGTTCCGGCGCCCGCGCCGAATATGGAACTCATCATGTCTTCTACAACGGAAGACTGGCAGTCTTGCAGCAGTCCAGAACATTGCCGTGGGCGGGATGCATCCGCAAAAACCTTTGCGGGCTTTGCAGTGGCAATTCCCAATATGAAACACGAGATAAAAGATGTGGTGGTCTCGGGCAACCGCGTCGTTGTTCGTGGGATGGTCAGTGGTACGCCAAAAGGAGATTTCTTTGGCGTACCACACACAGGCCGTTCTTTCTCAGTCATGGCAATTGATGTCCACGAAATGCGTGATGGCCGTATCGCACGATCCTGGCACGTTGAAGACTGGGCCGAGGCGTTGTCACAGCTTCGTGCCAAGTAAATACCCGTTCAACGTAAAGCCGGAGAGATCAATGCCAACCAACAGACGCTATTTTTTGGGTACCGCCGCCTCACTTCCGCTGGCAACCCTTACTTCGACAACCATGGCCCAGAACGCGACACCGACTACACCGGAGCCCAGTACACCGGCTCACCTGAGCGCAAACCCTGCAGGTCCATTCTCAAGTCAGCCCTGGGACGCCCGAAGCCGCGTTGAAACGGGGCGCTACACCGTTGAGAGGGTCGTGTTTAAAAGTGAAGGCTTGGATGTTGTTGGCAACCTCTTTGTTCCAGCAGGAGGAGCAAAAAAACCGGGTGTTGTTATCACTGGTCCCGTTGCCTACGTGAAAGAGCAAGCGCCGCTGCAATATGCCAGCCGCCTCGCACGCGAAGGCTATATCGCGCTGATCTATGACCCCCGCTACCACGGCGAATCTGCTGGTATGCCGAGAAGATTGGAAAGTCGCAAAGCCAAAGTTGAAGACGTTCAGGCCGCCATCGCTTTTCTTGCAGAACGCGCGGAAGTAGATAAAGCACGAATGAGTGTTGTGGGTGTGTGTCAAGGTATGAACTGGGCTGTCGAGGCAACCGCAAACACACCAAGCGTTCGCTCAGTTGCACTGGTGGCCGGTCACTACTTGATGCCCGAGGTTGCTGCAATGTATCTGGGGAATGCTGAAAACGTAGCCACCCGCATTGCAAAAGCAAACGAATCAAGGGCTATTTTTGAACGTACCGGCCAAGTCAACTACATCCCCATCGTCAGCTTGACAGACCCCAACGCGTTGCTGGCACCCCGTGCTATCTACGACTTTTACTACCGCTGGGCTGACAGAGGACCGTTCTCAGCCCACACAGGACTTTGGGAAAACCGTATTACACATATGAGTGAAGCAGACATTTGGGGCGGTCGTATTGACGAGCAACTGAAACGCCTTACGGCCCCTGCATTGATGGTGCACAGTGACCGTGCAGCCAGCGGACCAAAAATTCCACGTCAAATGTTTGAACATATTGCGAGTAAGGAAAAGCAGGCCGTCTGGCTGGAGGGGCGCAATCAAATTCAGTTCTACCAGGATCCGATGACCATCGACATGGTTATTCCCCATCTGACTGACTTCCTGCGGAAATACGCGGCGTGAAGCGGTATTTCGAAATAGCGAAAAGTCAGCCGCATGCCTGAAAACGTAGAACAAGATTCAGTCTCTGCAAATAGATTGGAGACTTTTTGTGACGGAGTGATTGCCATCGCGATAACGCTTTTGGTGCTCGAAATCAAGGTTCCCAATCTGCACGAAAGCTCTGCCAATCAACTGTTGGAGAGACTACAGGCGCTTTGGCCCATCTTGCTTGCAACCGTTTTAAGCTTTGTCATCATTGGCTGCTACTGGGTGAATCACCACCAGTTGATGCGCTGGTTTCGATCGATCAACCACGGCTTTGTATTGCTGACTTTACTTTGGCTGCTCTGCTTGTGCCTTATTCCATTTAGCACTGGTGTTCTGGGAGAAACGATGCTTCAGGGTGACAGCATCAGGGTGGGTGCTCCGGCTTACTTACTCGGTTTGGCCTTGCCAGCATGGGTTTGGGCTGCTGGTTGGCACTACGGCATGGTCCACAGCCTGGTTTCGCCGGACATACCGACCAGCGTGCAGGACAAGTTCAAGCGGATGTTCTACCTGTCTGCCATGGCGCATATCGTGTGGGTGTTTCTATCTCTATACGCACCGTGGCTCGCGCTTGGCTTCGGGACCTTACAGGCAATGAGCTATCTAAAGCCACTCCCGTCACTTGCGGTAGAGCCACTTCGCAGCCCAAGTTTTTGATCGCGTTTAAATCCACTTTATTTAGGAAAATCGAACATGTACGCCATCACAGGAGCATTCGGACAGACTGGTCAAGCCCTCAGTCAAGCATTGTTAGACCTTGGGAAACCCGTTCGCATGATTGTTCGTCGCGACGACCATCAGGCCAAGTTGTGGCGCACTAAGGGGGCGGAAATTGTTGTTGCCGATTTGTGCAATCCCACTGAACTTACCCGAGCATTTGAAAACGTCCAAGCCGCCTACCTCATGAACCCCCCTGCCTACTTTGTAGCAGATTTGTTTGCACAGGCGCACTTGGTCCATGCGAATCTAATCGCTGCTGCAAATGCAGCCAGCGTGCCCTATGCAGTGGCACTGTCGTCCGTGGGCGCCCAACATAGCACCGGCACCGGAAACATTTTGACTACTTATGATTTTGAGAACCAACTCTCAAATTTCACCGGAGAACTTACGATCCTTAGGGCTGCGAACTTCATGGAAAACTGGGCGTGGTCACTGAGTCCTGTCATCGAGAAAAGCATATTGCCGTCAATGTTCTTGCCAAAAGGGCGAGCCTTGCCGATGGTCAGCGCATTGGATATCGGACGTACCGCTGCATCACTGATAGTTGCCAATTCAGGAACCCGCCGCATCGTGGAATTGCACGGCCCCCAAGATTATTCACCCGCTGATGCAGCCCGCGCATTTTCGCAGCAGTTGGGCCGTCCGATTCAGCCAGTCGAAGACAACTATGTCGATTGGTCTACTTCCATGATAAACAGTGGATTCCCAATGACGACTGTGAACGCTTTTGTCGAGATGTTTGCAGGCTTCAACTCAGGCTTGATTGCGTTTGAGGGAACGCATGAAACAAGGCGCGGGCAGACTTCGCTGCAAGATGCGCTGTCGGCCCTATTGAAATCTGCCGCACACCACTAAAACGACACCCATCTATGAAATTGTCTGACAAAGGTCTATTCCGACCCCCACCCAAAATGGCAGGGCTTTTGCGCCTTGTGGCCGATGAAATCCAAACGTGGCCCAATGTGACTGCTGCCACACATTGGAACTTAAACCAGCGCGATGTCGCTGATGGCGCAGACTTCTACCTCGGAGAGGAAGAAATAGGCCATCTCCATTTCTATGGCGAGGCACATGTAGCCAGCGACAAGAAAATGAACGCCACTTTCATTCAGCTAGGCAAAGCGCAGCCGTTTCGTTACCGATTTGACCCTACCTATCAACACTGGACGCAAGTCACGATTGAAACACACGAAAAAGCTCAGAACGCTATCGAGCTATTTCGGGCGAACTACGAGAGACTTCGGGGCAAAAAGACGCCAGTGCATCCAAAGGTCACATAGCGCATTCGAACGGCGGAGTCAGGAACGGTTGCAAACCACTACGGCAGAAATCGCCCCAATCAATTCAGCAAGCGTTTTTTTCAACGGACGGTCATGAGTGGCATTGCGTTCATTGCCTACGTATTGGACAAGTCGGCCGCTGAGGGTGGCATTGTGCCCATGAGATGGCATCACCAAAACCCATCATCCTCACGCGCAGCCACCACCTGCACCCGGTGCTCCGCCATCCGGCGGATCAAATCCTCCGGCAGTGGTTGGTCATAGGGAATCTGCAGAAAATTCTTGGTCGCTTTGTGTGATTTCAATCCCTTGCGAAAGGCTTCCAGCGCAGCTTCGGTCGGCGCAAAACTGAGGTGGGCCTTGTGCGCGGAGAAGGCGAACAGAAACCGGGGCTCGACGAAGAAGGGGTTGCCCCACTTAATCACCTCTTGCGCCTGTGGCGCGGCGCTTTTGAGGACGGCGTACAGCCGCTGCAAATGCGGCTGGGCCGCGGGCGGTGCGGCCTGTATGTATTCGGGGACCGTGGTTGCGCGCATGGTGTTGCACTCCGCCTTATTTCACAGACGCCACTACCGCATCCGCCAGCAAATCCAATGCCTTGCGCACGGTGTCATCGGGCATCTGCAGGAGCTGGTCACCCACATACCATTCAAACATGCATTGCCCCGGCAATGCCGCGTTCACCGCCCGGCCGAACAGCCAGATGCCGTTTTCCTTGGCAATGCGGTTGCGGATGCTGTTCGCCGTCTCTGCCGCTACCGGCAAATACAGATGCAGCATATTGCAGTGCGGCGTGGCCGGGTTGGCTCTGAACTGTGGATAGGATTGCAGCAGTTCATAGAGCCACACGGTGCGTTGAAAGTAGGCCGGCATCTCGGCCAGTCGCTTCTCAAACTGCATCGCCGCTGACACCACATACGGCGTGCGTCGGAACACGTTGCCGCCCTGGCGCTGCATCCACGCCTTGGCTTGCGCGATGAAGCCCGCGTTGCCCAGCAACATGGACCCACCCATGCCGCCTATGCCCTTGTAGAACGACGCGTAGACCGAGTCAAAACCGGCAGCAATATCTTGCAGGCTCTTGCCATAGCCGCAAGCTGCTTCCCACACGCGTGCGCCGTCCATGTGCAGGTGGATGTTGTGTTCGCGGCAGTAGGTCTTGATGTCATTCAAGGCATCCCATGTGGGCAGCTGCCCGCCGATCTCGCGCATCGGCAATTCGTATTGCGCCGCGGCCATGGGTTCGGCCAACGCTTTCAAGTCATCCACCGTCCAAGGACGAAACGGGTCGCCGATCTGCAGCGCGTGGAAGTGGTCCAGCAATTGGAAGTTGCTGCGCTCGTGTTTGAGGATGTGCGACGTGGGGTGTAGCGCGACCCGCCGGTTGGGCCGCCCCGCACAGGCCAGGCGCAAGGCGGTGGCCTGCGCCAAAGTGCCGGTGATGCAGAACACTGCGGCCTCCATGCCCAGCAGTGTGGCAGCCTGCTGCTCAAACCGCTGTACCAGCGCGCCTTCACCGTACGTGTCATGCGCGACCTGGCTGTCGGCACACCACTGCGCCATCACCGCGAATTCGTCCGCTGGCGCGGGCTGAAAATGCCCCGGCAAAAGGCTATGGCAGGTGTGGCGAAGTGCTTGGGTCTCTGTGGGTGTCAAGTTCATACCGTGAGTGTGACACCGCGCATGCCTACTGACAACACGCTGTCAGTAGCCGGTTTTTACACTGAAGGCTCTTTCACATCAACCCAGCCGTTCAGGAGCATTTCACATGTCATTTCACCGCGAATTCAGCACCACCACTTCCGCAGCCCGTGCCACCATCTGGGCCTTGTGGACCGACATCAACAACTGGTCCAGTTGGAACGTTGGTGTTGCGCACGCCCAGCTTACAGGCCCGTTTGTCAACGGCGCCACGTTCAGCATGACACCCAGCGGCCAGGATGCGATGACCAGCCGCCTGGTCCGCGTGGAAGAGGGCGTGGCCTTCACCGACGAAACCGTGCTGGGCGATATCTGCGTCACGGTGGAGCACCGCATCGAACCACTTGATGCTAGCAAGCTGCGCGTCGTCTACAGCGCCCATGTGACCGGCCCAGGCGCGGAGCACGTGGGTGCAATGGTGACGGAAGATTTTGACGATGTGCTGGCGGCGTTGGTCAAGCTGGCCGAGAGCAGCAGTGTGGAGACGGCTTGATTAAACCGCGTCCACCTCAAACCGATACCCCACTCCGTACACCGACGCCACGCTATGCCCCACCGCACCCGCCGCTTCCAGCTTGCGGCGCAGGTTCTTGATATGGCTGTCGATGACGCGGTCGCTGACATCACGCAGATCGTTGTGCAAGTGGTCGAGCAGCCGAGCGCGCGAGAAGACGTGGCTGGGGCGCGACATCAGCAGGCGCAGCAGGCGGAATTCAACCGGGGTCAGCGGCAGGGGCTGGTTGTCCCAGCGTATGGTTTGAGTGGCGTCGTCGGCCAGCAGCGACGCTGCTGTGTGGGGCACCGTATTTGCGACCGGTGTCTGTGCCGACAAGTTGCCCTGCGCGCGCCGCAGTAGCGCCTTGATGCGCGCCACCACCTCGCGCGGGCTGAAGGGCTTGCAGACGTAATCATCGGCACCGGTGTCCAGCCCTAGCAATCGGTCGATCTCGTCCACGCGGGCTGTGACCATGATGATGGGCACGGCGGAGAAGGCGCGCAGTTGTTCGCACACGGCGATGCCATCCTGACCGGGCAGCATCAGGTCCAGCACGACCAGTGCCGGCGCAATTGCATGCGCTAGCGGCACGGCGTCCAGGCCGTTGTCGCACACCGTGGTCTCGAAGCCGTGCATGTGCAGATAGTTGGACAGCATGTCGGCGATCTTGGCGTCGTCTTCCACGACCAGGATATGGCGTTTGAGGGGCGTCGATACGGTCGTCGTGTTCATGCCGCACCTTTTCCGGCTCCGGGCTGCACGGGCAGACGCACGCACAGTTGCAGGCCACCGCGTTGTGACGCGATGGCCGATACCGTGCCCTTGTGTGCATGCACGATGGAGCGGGCAATCGCCAAGCCCAAACCGCTGCCATGTTGGCCATCGCGGCGCTGGCGTGCCTTGTCGCCACGGAACAGGGGCTCAAACAGCTTGCGCATATCGGCATCGCTGACACCTGGCGCGCTGTCGTCCACGGTCAGCGTGACGATGCGGCCGTCGCTGTGCCAGTCCACGGCGATGCTGCCGGGGGCGTCGGTGTAGCGCAGGCTATTGGTTAGCAGGTTGGCCAGCAATTGTTCGACGCGGCCAAAGTCCCAGTTCACCTCCAAGGTCGCGGCGATTTGGGGTGGCAGTTGTAGCGTCAACCCGCGTTGCTGGGCCTGAGCCTCGAAGCGTTGGGACACACGCCACAGCGCGGCGTGGGCATCACCCGGCGCGAAGTCGCAGCGCAGGCCATCTACATCGGCCACCGACAGCGTGTGCAGGTCATCCACCAGGCGCGTCAGCTGCAGCACCTCGTCGCGCAGGCTGCCCATGACCTGGGGCGTGGGTTGGCGCGCACCGTCTTCAATGGCCTCCATCTCGCCGCGCAGCACCGACAGCGGCGTGCGCAGCTCGTGCGAGATCTGCGCGATCCACACGCGGCGTGCCGTCTCCAGCCGCGCCAGCTCGGCGGTCATGGTGTTGACGTCTTCCATCAACTGCGCGATCTCGCGCGCGCCGGTGGGCTGCAATGGTTGCGGGCGGCGGCCGCGGGCAATGTCGCGGCTGGCGCTTTGCAGGGCCAGCAAGGGGCGGCTCCAGCGGCCGGCCATCCACCAGGCTGCCAGCACGGCGGCGAGTATGGTGCCCAGCGCGGCCCAGACCAGGCGGCTGGTCTGGCGTTGCAAGAAACGCGCGTCCACGCCCTCGGGTTCGGGCTCGGCGATCAGCTCGACGTAAGCCACTTCCACGCCATTGGCCTTGATGGCGCGCGTCGTGCGCTTGGCGTCTTGCGGCTGAGGCCGGCCCGCCAGGCGCATACCCTGGGTGTCGCGCAGCAGCAAGCGTTCACCCAGGCTGCCCTGGCCCCCAGTGGCGTTGTTGCCTTGCTGCTGGGTGCGCGGTGGAGGGGCTTCCGCGCGCGGGGGTGGCTGGCCGGGCGGTCCTCCGTCCTCGGGACGTGGTGGTGGTCGGCCATACCCGCGTTGCGGCGGGGGCGGGCGCTGACTACGCGGGGTGCGTCCGGCGAACTCGTCCATCAGCGTGCGCATGGGGTCAGGGTCCTGCCGCAGCCACTGCAGCTCGGTGTCGGTGGCGGCGTGGCGTTCCACCATCGCAACGAAGCGCATCAGTTGCTCGTCGTCGCGCACCTGCAGGTAATCCCTGAAGCCGCTGCGCAGGTTCAGAAAACTCAGGCCGCCCACTACGATCACGGCCACGACCACGGCCGATGCGATCAGCAGCGACAGTTGTAAAGCTATGGAGAGGCGGCGGGGTGGTCGCATGCAAGCATCTTAGCCAAGGGCCAGGGCGGCAGCGCGTTCTGCGCA
>NZ_JANXUQ010000002.1 GCF_025356155.1 Rhodoferax sp.
TGAAGCTGCCGGTGGTGTGGTGGTGCTTTGGCTTCTTCTTGCTGTCGACGATGACGCTGGCCGTGGTGCAGAGCTTCTCGGTCTCCATCCTCAAGGCCATGCACGGCATCAGTTTTGAGGCCGCCACCTATACGCTGACCGCCTACATGCTGTGCGGCGCGGTGGGCATGTTCATCGGCGGCTTCATTGCTGCCCGTGCAGCCAACAGCGACCGCGTGGTGGCCATGGCGATGGCCGCTGGTGCGGTGCTGCTGGCCATTTGCGGCACCGGCTGGCTGGGCGCCACGGCGACGATGGTGGTGCTGGCGAGCACCGGTTTTGCGGTCGGCATTGGCGGCCCGTCGCGCGACATGATGATTAAAAAGGCCACGCCCAAAGGCGCGACCGGCCGGGTTTATGGCCTGGTGTATTCGGGTCTGGACACCGGTTTTGCCATTTCGCCCATCGTTTTTGGGGTGTTCATGGACCGCGGCTGGTATGGTGCAACCCTGCTGGGAGCCGCGCTGGTGCTGCTGCTGAGCGTGGGCGCTGCCCTGGGCGTGGGGTTGCGCACCGTGCCGCGGTAAGGCGGCGATAAGGAGGAGGTAAGGGGCGGTTGAGGGGGTAAACACAATCGCTGGCATGATGGAGGGCTTTTTCGCCTGCTTTTCCCGAGTTTTTCATGACCGACACCTTGCCTTCTACTCCCTCCGAATCGATTGACTCCGTAGCGCCAGTCGCCCCTGCTGATGCGCCTATCACCGATGCGGTTGATAGCCCTGATGCAGTGGCGGCTACCCCCAAGCGCGCGCCCAAGCCCGATGTTCTTCCGGTGCTGGAAAAAATGGCGGCGCTGTATCCCCAGCTTTTCGGCGCCGTGTTTTTGCCGCTGAAGCGCGGCATCTTTCAGGACCTGCAAGAAGCGCATCCTGAGACCTTTGAGCGCGACAGCCTCAAGGCCGCGCTTTCCATGCACACCCGCTCCACCCGCTACCTGACCGCCGTGGCGTCGGGTGAAGACCGCCACGATCTGCAAGGCAAGCCCGTGGAGGCCATGGCGCCCGAGCATGTACACCACGCGCTGCTGGAGGTCTTCCGCCGCCGCCAGACCCGCAGCAAAGAAGACTTGCGCCCCAAGCTGCTGCAGCGCATCGTGGTGGCCTGTGAGGCTTCTGGCCTAAGCCCCCAGGCCTATGCCGAGCTGGTGCGCAGCCGCGACGAGGCCGCCAACGCTGTGCTTGACGAAGCGATGGTGGATGCCGAAGCGCGCGCCGCCAAGACCGAAGCACTGTTGCAGGCGTTCAAGGCCAGCGGCAAGTCGCTGGAAGTCTTTGCCGACATGTATGGCATGGACCCACGTGCGGTGAGCCGCATGCTGGCGCGTGCGACGGTCACGCCTCCGAGTCCAGAAGCCTGATCGTCACCCAACTACGCGGCATTGGGCATGACTAACGCTGTCAGTAGCCAGCCGCCCGTCGTGCTGCGCGTCGAGGGGCTCGGTTTTGGGCATTCCAAGCAGGCGGTGCTGTTCAAGGATTTCGCGGTCAGCCTCTCCCCCGGCGTGACCTGGCTGGGTGGTGACGAGAGCACTGGAAAAACCACGCTGTTGCGTTTGTTGGCGGGGGAGTTGACTGCTTGTAGCGGCACGCTCGCAGTTAACGACATCCAGCTGCATTCACAAGTCCAGGCTTACCGCAACCAAGTGTTTTGGGTCGACCCGCGCACGCAGGCATTCGACGCCCTCACACCCCAAACGTATTGGGGCAGCGTGCGTAAGCAGTACCCGGCGTTTGCCGATGGCGTGTTGTCGGAGTTGATAGAGGCTTTTGGGCTGGAAGCCCATCTGCCCAAGTCGCTGTACATGCTGTCCACCGGAACCAAGCGCAAGGTGTTCTTCGCCGCAGCGTTTGCCAGCGGTTCTGCTGTCACGCTGCTGGACGAACCCTTTGCCGCGTTGGACAGAGCGTCCGTTGACGCAATGCTGGAGTTGTTGCGCGAGGCATCCGTGCATTCCAGTCGCGCATGGGTAGTTGCAGACTATGTGGCGCCACGCGGCGTGGCGTTGGCTTCTACGATTGTGTTGGGGGGGGTGAACTTGGTATCGCTTATTCGTCCCAGAGCATAAATACCTGCTAGCGTCGTGGGATTGGGTGATTTCCTGGAGTTGGAAGTCATGCTGGTGGATGGCGAGGGGGCTGCCATCGGTGAGGAGGAAGCCCAAGCAGTCATGGCGCGCTTGGGTGTGCTGCAGTCGCAACTTGTTGATTGCGCGTATGTCGATCTGTTGGTCGGAGAATCGGTGCCAGCGGCAACCCTTAAGAAAAATTGACCGCTAGCCCTCGCGGATATTGAGTCACGCGCTATTGTATTGATAGCATAGGCTCAAGACTTGGTTTTCTTGGCCGGTTTGGCCTTTGGCACGCAGTTCAGGTCTACGGCCTCACGAATCAGCGCTTTGAAGGCATCCGCATTCACTTCTTGTCCCTCAAAAATGTCCAGTGCGCGGCGCGCGTTGCCGTCCAGGCTGGAGTTGAAGAGCTTGCTGGGGTCTTTCAGGGCAGCGCCCTTGATGAAGGTCAGCTTGATTTTGTCTTTGTAGGACTCGCCGGTGCACAGGATGCCGTTGTTCTCCCACACCGGTGTGCCCATCCACTTCCAGGTTTCGACAACATCGGGCGCCGCTTCGGTGATGAGCTTGCGTATGCGGGCCAGGGTTTGACCCCGCCACCCTCCAAGGCTGGCGATCTTTTCCGAAATCAGTTCGGATGCTGATCGATCCTGGTTTGCGTCTGGCTTCTTCATGTTCTTTTCCTATACGCCATTCAATTTGCGCCGTTCCAACAGTAGCGCTTGTTTGAGCTGATCCATGGCCATCCTTATCGCAATTGGCTTACTATGGTTGGACAAATGATAGTTCTGTTCCCGCGCCGTTTCTGTAGGCAAGAAATTGGGGAGTTGGTATGCGTCAGTTGCGACTTCGTTGTCCGAGATTTGCAATATGTTTTTGTTTGCTGCTGGGCGCCGCCGTGCAGAGCCATGCAGACCCTCTGAACATCTACACGGAGATAGCCCCGCCCAATCAAATTCGGTTGCCCAACGGGGAGCTGGGCGGGCGCGCTGTGGATGTGGTGCGTGAGATTCAGCGCCGTATCAAAAGCACTGATCCTATCCACGAAGTTCCCTGGGCACGGGGCTACCGTGAGCTGGAGCGCTCACCCAACACCATGTTGTTCTTGGTGGCGCGCACTGGCGAGCGCAATGCGCAATTTCAGTGGGTTGGTCCTCTTACCGAGACGGCATACGCTTTGTATGTCAAGTCTGAATCGACGGTGGCTCTCGCTAGCCTGGAAGATGCCAAGCGGCTGAAGTCGATTGGCGTGTACCGGAGCGACGCACGGGATCAAATGCTGACTGCAGCCGGATTCACCAACTTGGACCGAACCAATGATGCCGGCACGAATGCAAAAAAACTGATGGCCGACAGGATTGACGCCTTCGCCGCATCCAGCGTCAGCGTTCATGGAATATTGGCTGCAGCCGGCGTGTCGCGCGACAGTGTGCGTGAGGGATTGGTCTTCAGCAGGGTTCAAACTTGGTTGGCTTTTTCCAAGGAAACACCCGCTAGCGTGATTGCTGTCTGGGGCGGTGCGCTGGAAGCCATGAAAAAGGACAAGACTTTCGAGAAGATGATGAAGGTGGGCGCGCCAAACTAGCTGCCCCCTTCCAAGCCCATCACGGATTTCTGACGGGCGCCATGCTTTGCAGTTGGCTTATCGGACCACGCTGTAGTTCAGTGGCACCCAGGTATAGCCCTTGCCATTGGCGCGCAGCCGGCCCAAGCCCGGGAATGCAAGGTGAGAGGCTCCCACGATGTAGCCCGCCTTGGCGGCATCCGCATAGGCTGCCTTGCGCTGGGCTGCAGCGGCTTTGCTTTCGGAATCGAACGCGATCGTGACCGATGGCTCGTCAAACTGCACAGCCGCCACGTGCATCAGGTCGCCCCACAGCACCAGCTTCTGGCCTTTGCTTTCAACCACATAGGTGCTGTGGCCGGCGGTGTGGCCGTGCGAGGCCATGGCCTTGATTCCGGGGACCAGTTCGGTGTTGCCCTCGAATGGCGAGAAGTGGTTGGCCTTGACGTAGGGGTTCAACGACGCCATGGCGCCCTGGAAAAAGCTTTTGGCATCAGCCGGTGCCTTGTCCATATTGGCCTGGCTGAGCCAGTAGTCGGCTTCTTGCTTGTCGGCACGAATGGTGGCATTGGGGAACGCCAGTTTGTCGCCGTCCATCAGGCCACCCACGTGGTCGGCATGCATGTGGGTGATGTAGACCTCGTCCACCTGCTCGGGCTGGTAGCCGGCGGCCTTCAAGTTGGCAGCCAGATCGCCCAGCGTCGGGCCAAACAGCTTGGCTGCACCGGTGTCGATGAGCACCAGCTTGCTGCCGGTGTTGATCAGGTAGCCGTTAACTGAAGTCTCCAGCGGTGCGGACTGGTACACCTTGGCCAGGGCCTTGTTGACCTTGGCCGGTGTGGTGTTGGTCAGAATCTTGTCGACCGGCAGCTTGACGGTGCCGTCGGACAGGGCGGTCACTTCAAAGTCACCCAGCATCATGCGGTAGTAGCCCGGGGCCGATGTCTTGACCATGGGTGCTGCGGCGTGTGCCGTGCCAATGGTGCCCATGCCCAACGCGGAGACTGCCAATGCTGTGCTCAGCGCAATATTGAAAACGGATTTCTGGATGTTCATAAGTCGTTTGAAGTTGAGATTAAGGGGGAAATGATTAGGCCGGTGCGCCCGCTTGGCGATACGGTTCAGCCTTGGCAAAGGCCGCATGCGCGTCACAGGCCTGCATGATGCGGTCAATGGTTGGAATGTCGGGCACGGTGATTTTGAACACGCGCGTCATGACGACGATGCTGGACAGCAGGATGTCGGCCATCGTGGGGGTGTCTCCGTGGCAGAACCTGCCGGTTTCCTTCTCGGTGGCCAGGCGCTGTTCAACGGCCGCCAAGCCGGTGCCGAGCCATTGGATCTGCCAGGCTCGCCAAGCGGCGTCGTCAAAGGCGGCGTTAGATGCCAGGTATTTTTTGACACGCGGCGTGATCAGCGGGTGTGTGTCGGCGCCCAGCATGGCTGCCAAGGAGCGCACCCGGGCGCGGCCGTGCAGGTCGGTGGGCAGCAAGGGTGGAGTGGGTTGAAATTCGTCCAAATACTCCAGAATCGCCATCGACTGGGTCAGTGGAGCATGGCCGGGGTCTACCAGTGCTGGTATGGCTCCCAGCGGGTTGATTTTTAGGAATTCCGGGCTGCGTTGCTCACCCAAATCGAGGTTGATGATGCGCTCGTGCGCCGTGAGCCCTTTGAGGTTCAGCGCGACCCGCACGCGGTAGGTTGCCGATGTGCGCCAGAAGGCAAAGAGTTCAAACGCGGGGGGCGACAGGGTATTGGTCATACGGATTTGTTCGTGTTGTGAATAGGGCGAACAACAGGATCAAGAACCGTTTTGTCCCCAACTAAACCGTGTTGCAGCCGGCAGAGGTTAACGCCATTTAAAAGACCCCAGGGGCCGCAGGTTGTCAGCGCCCAGGTACTGGCGCTCTCGCTACACCGCGTCTGGCTGTAGCTGCGGTGCTGCCTTGGCAAAGGCATCCAGCGCCAGGCAGGCTTGTTCAATCCGCAGGATGGTCGGGAAGGCATCCAAAGGCGTCTCGAAGCGCCGTGAATTGGCGATCTGCGGGATCAGGCAGCAGTCGGCCAGACCGGGCGTATCGCCGTGGCAGTATGTGCCCGTCTGCGGGTTGTCGGCCAGCATGGCCTCTAAGGCGGTAAAGCCCAGCGTGATCCAGTGGCGGTACCACGTGGCCTTAGTGGCCTCGTCCAGCTTCAGGTCCTTTTCCAGATACTGCAGCACGCGCAGGTTGTTCAGCGGGTGGATTTCGCACGCGATGCTTTGGGAGAGTGCGCGCACGCGGGCCCGGCCCAGCGGGTCGCGCGGCAGCAGTGCGGGCTCCGGGTGGGTCTCGTCCAGGTATTCCATGATGGCCAGCGACTGGCCTATTGGCTGACCATCGTCCACCAGTGCGGGCACCAGCTCAGCCGGGTTGATGCGCTGATAGTCCGCTGCGCGCTGCTGGCCGCCGTCTTTCAGCAAATGGACGGGCACGTATTCAAAGGGCAGACCCTTGAGGTTGAGCGCAATGCGCACGCGGTACGAAGCGGAACTGCGGAAGTAGCTGTAGAGCTGGAGCACGGGCATGGCCTGCGTCAGACCAGTGAGCGGGCTGGCAGCACCGTGCCGCGCACTTCGCCAAAGCCAATGCGTGCAGCGCCGCTTGCCTGGCATGCACCTCGGAAGATGATGGTGTCGCCGTCTTCGATAAAGGTGCGCTTCTCGCCATTGGGCAAGTTGATCGGCTCTTTGCCGCCCTTCGACAGCTCCATCATCGACCCCGCTTCATCAACCGCGGGGCCGGACTGTGTGCCGCTGCCCAGCAGATCGCCGGGCTGCAGATTGCAGCCATTGACCGTGTGGTGGGCCACCATTTGCGAGACCGACCAGTAGGCATCACGGAAGTTACTGTGGGAGAGGCGGTGTTCGGCAAGGCCTTGCTCGCGCATGGCGGTGGTCTGCATGAAGACTTCCAGCTGGATATTGAGCGCGCCCTGTTCACGCAGCTCAGCTGAATCGAGGTAGGGCAAAGGCTGTGGATCACCTTCAGCACGGGTCCATGCCTGGCGAAAGGGCGTCAGGGCTTCCATCGTCACGATCCATGGCGACACTGTGCTGGCAAAGTTCTTCGCCAAAAATGGGCCTAGTGGCTGGTATTCCCAGCCCTGCACATCGCGGGCAGACCAGTCGTTGAACAGGCACAGGCCAAACACATGCTGCTCGGCTTGAACCATGGACACAGGTTCACCCAGCGCGTTGCCGGGGCCAATGAATATACCCATTTCCAGCTCGTAGTCCATGCGCGCGCTGGCCGCCAGCACGGGCTCGGCCGCGCCGGGGCGCATGACCTGGCTGACGGGGCGGCGCAATTCTTGGCCGGAGATACCAATGCTTGATGAGCGGCCGTGGTAACCAATCGGAATCCACTTGTAGTTGGGCAGCAGCGGGTTGTCCGGCCGCAGCAGTTTGCCGATATTGGTGGCGTGGTGGACCGAGGTGTAGAAGTCGGTGTAGTCGCCAATCTCCGCAGGCACGGCAAATTCGGCATCGGCTTGGGCCACCAGGCAGGTGCTCAGTGCGGATTGCAAAGCATAGCCCTCGCGCAGCGCGCGTGACAGTGCCAGTCGCAGCGCGGACCAGGCATGCGAGCCCAGCGCCATATAGGCATTCAATGTAGGAGCGCAGCAGGCCTGGGCAGCCAGGTCGGCATCGCCAGTGAAGATGCTCTTGGCTTGGGCGACACTCAGGTCCAGAATCTGGTCGCCGATGGCCACGCCTACGCGAAAGGGTTCGGCGCTGCCGTAGTGCCGGAACACACCAAAGGGCAGGTTTTGGATAGGGAAGTCAGTGTCTGCCGCGTTGGCGGACGCGACCCAACTGCGCAGCTCGGGGTTGTGGGTTTCGTTCATGGGTTTACTAGGTTCGGACGCTCGGGATGCCCTTGCCGTCATGCATCCACGCGGCGTGCTTGGGTGCCTTTTTGGTGCGGTCCCATTCGTTGAGCATGTCCCACTTCACGTCATCCAGCGCCTTGTTCATAGCGGGGGTTGCGATGTTGACAGCCAGCTCCAGACGGTGGCCATTGGGGTCGAAAAAGTAGATGGATTTGAAAATGGTGTGATCGGTGATGCCAATGACCTCAATTCCTGCGGCGACCAACTTGGCCTTTTGGGCCACCAGTTCATCGACCGTGCCGACTTCAAAAGCCAGGTGTTGCGTCCACGACGGCGTGTTGTGGTCGCGGTCCATGGGTGGGCTGTTGGGTAGCTCAAAGAATGCCAGCACATTGCCATTGCCCGCGTCCAGAAAGACGTGCATATAGGGGTCTGGCGCCTTGGTAGATGGCACTTCGTCTTCTGCAATAGCCAGCACAAACTTCATGTCCAGGTGCTGGGTGTACCACTCCACCGTTTGCTTGGCGTTGATGCAGCGGTAGGCCACATGGTGGATTTTTTGGATCAGCATGGTTTTCTCCTGAGCAGCGAAGTCGGCGCGCAATGGTCACTATTAGAGGGTAATTTGATCTATCATTCAAACAGATTTTTATGATGAATTTATACAAATAACTTATGAATATCACACTGCGGCAATTGCGCGCCTTTGTGGCGCTGGCCGACACCGGCAGTTTTACCGATGCTGCCACCCGCCTGCACGTGACCCAGTCTGCGCTGAGTGGCCTGATAAAGGAAGTGGAGCAGACAATGGGCGTGCAGCTGGTCAACCGCAGTACGCGCAAAGTCAGCCTGTCGGAAGCAGGGCGCGAGTTCTATCCGCTGGTATCGCGGTTGTTGCAAGATCTGGACGGCGCGCTGGACACCATCACCGACCTGAAAGCCCTTAAACGCGGCTTGGTGCGCGTGGCCGCGCCGCAGCTGATGTCCGCATCGGTGTTGCCCGAGGTGATAGCGGGGTTCAAGCAAGAGTACCCAGACATCGAAATCCGCCTGTCCGACTGCATGGTGGAGCATGTGCTGCCCAAAGTGCACAGCGGTGAGGTGGATTTTGGCGTGGGGCCGGAGCGCGAACCCTCGGCCGACATCGAGGCCCACACGCTGTTCGAGATTCCCTTCGTCGTGGTGTTTCGATCCGACCATCCCTTGAACAAGAAGAAGCGTGTGACCTGGAACGACGCGCTGCGTTACCCTGTCATTGCGCTCAAGGGAGAGTTTACCCACCGCCTGCGGGCCGATCTGCACGAATCGCTGCACGACGAGGCACTGAACCCGGCCAACGAGGTCGGCTTCATGACCACCGCGTTTGCCATGGTCAGCGCGGGTCTCGGCGTCACCGCCTGTTTGCCCTACGCCAGCAGCCTGATCCGTTTGCACCAGCTGAAGAGCCGACCGCTGCAGTCGCCCATGGTCAGGCGCAAGTTCCTGGTCTTCACCCGCAGGGACCGGCCGTTGTCGCCAGCCGCGAAACGGTTTTCCGAGTACTTGATGGACTATGTAACGCGGCAGGAGTGGTGTACCAAGGCGAGGTAGAAGCCAAAGGCCTTTTCCAAGGCACATACCCGAAGTCTGCCGATTCGGGGCATTTGCGTTACTTCAATCAAACTGCAGTTGTAAAAGAGTGTTCCGGCCAGAGATAACCCAATGCGCTGAGCCCAGAATGGTCGTACACCATGCACCTAACCCTATTTTTTGCGGCCCTGTCTCTTTTGTTCGCGCTGCTTGCCCTGTATTTGGGCTTGCGGCTGCGGCGAGTGATGGCGAGAGGCGTGAGACTGAAGAAGTACCTGGTCAAGTTGAAAGATGCTGAACGCGCCCTGAGAAAGAGCGCCTTCCTCGACCCCTTAACCGGGCTGGCCAATCGACTCTTGCTGATGGACCGGTTCGAGGTGGCCATGCGCCACGCACGGCGCAGCCGGAAGAAGTTTGCAGTGCTGATGCTGGACCTGAACAAATTCAAAGCCATCAATGACACCCACGGCCACGCCGCGGGTGACAAGGTTTTGGTCACCGTGGCGCAACGTCTGGTGTCCATCGTCCGCGAATCCGACACGGTGGCGCGGCTGGGTGGCGATGAGTTCGTTCTGATCGTAGAGTCCATCAACGAACGCGGGCAATTGGAGGCACTGGGCCAGAAGCTGATGGACGTGGTGTCGCAGAGCTTGATATTAGATTCTGGCCAAACCGTGGCCGTTGGCGCTAGTGTGGGCTATGCCTGGTACCCGAAAGATGGTGACAGCCTGCGCGACATTCTGGAGGTCGCAGACCAGGCCATGTACACCTGCAAAACGTCGGGGTTGATGCCGCTGGCTTAGGGTTCGCTTACATCATGCCGTCGGAATGCGGCGTGACGCCATAGTAGGAATGGATACCTTTCACCCATGTTGGGTCGGCCATATCAGGCCAGGCGTCCTTGTCAAAACCAGGCGCTTCTTTCAGGCGCTCCTTGCTGACGTCTAGCACGAAACGCTTGTTCACTGTATCCAGTTTCAGTGCAGTCCAGGGGACTGCGAACAACTTCTCGCCCATACCGAGGAAGCCGCCAAATGACAATACGGCGTATGCCACGCGGCCAGTCGGCACATCAATCATGATTTCCTTCACGTCGCCCAAATCCTCGTCCTGTTTGTTGTAAACGTCATTGCCATCGAGCGTGTTGGCACCCATCAGGCGTGGGCCTGGACCGGTGTGGTTGCGGTAGATGCCAAAAGTGTCTTGTTCCAAGTAGTTCATGGTAAGCCTTTGATAAATGGTTGGTCTATAACTACTTGGCAATCCAAGCAGAGGAGTTGAGCATCCGACAAAGGCGAACGGAAGTCTGTGACCAACCACACATTGGCTATCAAAAGGCCGGGCTCATCCCGCAATGCGCACCTTGCGCGCCGCACCATCAGCCGCCTTGTCGATATGCCCCAGCGGCAGCTCGGTACTGGACTTGATGCAGTTCAGCACGATGTTCGACCGTATATTGGCAACGCCCTTGATGCGGGTCAACACACGCAGCACGGATTCCGACAGCACACCCAGATCGGCGGCCACGATCTGCAGGATGTAGTCCGATTCACCGGCCACCGCATAACATTCCAGTACCTCGGGTATGGCTGTGATCTCGCGCTCAAAGGCCGAGCCTTCGTCACCGCCGTGGCGGATCAGCGTCACGTAACTGATGGCGCGCACGCCAAGGCCAATGGCGGTAGGGTCCAACAGCGCTACATAGCGGCGGATGATGCCCGTGGTCTCCAGGCGCTGGATGCGCCGACTCACCTGGGAGGCCGACAAATGGATCTGCTCGCCGACCTGCTGGTTGGTTAAATGGGCATCCTTTTGTAATGCGGCCAGCAAGCTGATATCGAACTTGTCGAGCAGTAAATCGTCATATTTTTCTTGATTCATGCACGAATTATGCATATATATGCGCCAAAGCGGTGCAAATTGCTCACACCGTGCGCGCGGTTTTGACCACAATCTAGGATTCACAACAAGGCACCGAGGAGACACTATGTACCCCCAAGCGCACGTTCTTTCACTGCCCCCCAAGGGGGCGCATGCCTCCTTTGAGGCTGCTCGTCAGGAGGCATGACCATGGCCGATCTTTTTGACAACCCAATGGGACTCATGGGGTTTGAGTTTGTCGAGTTTGCATCCCCCGCGCCCGGCCTGATGGAGCCTATTTTTGAGAAGATGGGTTTTCAGCATGTAGCGCGCCACCGCTCCAAAGATGTGGACTTGTACCGCCAGGGCGACATCAACTTCATCATCAACCGCGAGCCCAAGAGCCACGCCGCCTACTTCGCGGCAGAGCACGGTCCCTGCGCTTGCAGCATGGCCTTCAGGGTGCGCGATTCGCACAAGGCCTACGCCCGCGCGCTGGAGTTGGGTGCACAACCCATCGACATACAGCCCGGCCCGATGGAACTGCGCCTGCCCGCCATCAAGGGCATTGGTGGTGCACCCCTGTACCTGATTGACCGCTTTGAAGACGGCAAGTCGATCTACGACATCGACTTTGAATTTTTGCCCGGCGTGGACCGTCACCCCTTCGGCCACGGCCTCAAAATCATCGACCATTTGACCCACAATGTCTACCGGGGCCGCATGGCTTTCTGGGGTGGTTTTTATGAGAAGATTTTCAACTTCCGCGAAATCCGTTTCTTCGACATCAAGGGCGAATACACCGGTCTCACATCGCGCGCCATGACCGCGCCCGACGGCATGATCCGCATCCCTTTGAACGAAGAGGCGTCTGGCAAGTCTGGGCAAATCGAAGAGTATTTGATGCAGTTCAACGGCGAAGGCATCCAGCACATCGCGCTGCTCAGCGACGACCTGATTACCACGCTGGACAGCCTGCGTAAAGCCGGTGTGCCACTGATGACCGCACCACCCGCCACCTATTACGAAATGCTGGAGGGTCGCTTGCCCAACCACGGTGAAGACGTGGGCGCGTTGCAGAGCCGCGGCATTCTGCTGGACGGTATCAGCAAAGACGGCGACCGCCGCCTGCTGCTGCAAATTTTTTCGGCCACGGTGCTGGGCCCGGTGTTCTTCGAATTCATCCAGCGCAAAGGCGATGACGGATTTGGTGAGGGCAACTTCAAGGCCTTGTTTGAATCGTTGGAGCGCGACCAATTGCGCCGCGGCGTCATCACGGCGGATTGAACATGAGCCTGAAAAAACTAGACGCGGGGCAGGCCGCAGAACAACTGCGCGCCTTGCCGCAATGGACATTGGATGCGCACGCAGGTGCCATTACCCGTGAATTCGTACTGGCCGACTTTATGCATGCGTTTGCCTTCATGACCCAGATCGCGATTGCGGCCGAGAAGCACAACCACCACCCCGAGTGGAGCAATGTGTACAACAAGGTCTTGATCACCTGGACCACACACGATGTGAAGGGTCTGAGTAGCAACGACATCAACATGGCCCGCATCTGCGACCAGGCCTTTGCAGGCTATGCAGCCGCCCCAACCAGCGCCTAAAGGAGGCCTGACATGCAAGCGACTTCTGAGAAGGTCAAGCACGGTTTGGCCGCTGGGCCTGCCGCCCTACCACAGCGCGCCGACTGGACCATCGACCAGCACTGGGACAACTACACCCCCGCGCAACACGCCGTGTGGAAGACGCTGTACGAACGCCAGACCAAGCTGCTGCCAGGCCTTGCCTGCGACGATTTTGTCGAAGGCATGAAACACCTGCCGATGTCGGCCGACGAGATTCCCAATTTCGAAAAACTATCCGAAACCTTGATGCGCAAGACCGGCTGGCAGATCGTGGCAGTGGCTGGTCTGGTGCCCGACGACGTGTTCTTTGAACACCTGGCCAACCGCCGTTTCCCGGCTGGCAACTTCATACGCGGCGCCAACGAGCTGGACTATTTAGAAGAGCCCGACGTGTTCCACGACGTGTTCGGTCATGTGCCCATGCTGATGCACCCGGTGATGGCCGACTTTATCCAGGCCTATGGCCAGGGCGGTTTGCGTGCTCAGCAACTGGGCAAGCTGACGAATCTGGCACGCGTGTATTGGTATACGGTGGAGTTCGGCTTGGTGCAACAGAAGGATGGTTTGCGCATCTATGGCGCCGGTATTGCGTCGTCGTTCTCAGAGAGCACGTTCTCCGTCCAGAGCGATTCGCCCAACCGTATCGGCTTTGACCTGGAGCGCGTGATGCGCACCAACTACCGCATCGACGACTTTCAGGAAACCTACTTCGTACTCGACAAGCTGGAAGGTTTGTTGGCCCTGGCCAACACCGAGTTCGCGCCATATTACGCACGCCTGGACAGTGGCCCAACCTACCAGCCGGGTGATGTGCTGCCTAACGATAGTGTGCCGCACCGTGGCACGGGCAGCTACCACCGGGCGAGCGCCGCGGCGGCTGCAGCCAAAGTGTAAACCCCGAGGAAACTGGGGGGCAAAAGGGTGCAGTGTGCGTGGACAATAGCGGCCATGAATTTGACACCCACCCCCTCTACACCCGCTCCTCAGATTGCCGGCCACCTGCTGGTGCAATGCCTGATTGAACAAGGCGTTACCCACGCCTTTGGAGTCCCCGGCGAAAGCTATTTGGCCGTACTGGACGGCTTTCATTTGTACCGTGAATACATCCAATTTGTTGTCAATCGGCAAGAAGGCGGCGCCGCCTTCATGGCAGAGGCCCATGGCAAGCTGACCGGCCGCCCTGGCGTGTGTTTTGTGACGCGTGGCCCCGGTGCCACCAACGCCTGCATCGGCGTGCACACCGCCTTCCAGGATTCCACGCCCATGGTGCTGCTGATCGGTGATGTCGCCAGCGACCAGCGCGACCGCGAAGCGTTTCAAGAGATGGACTACCGCGTCATGTTCGGCCCCAGTGCCCTGGGCATGGCCAAGCGTGTGGAGCGTATCGACGATGCCGCCCGCATCCCCGAATACATTGCCCGCGCCTTTGCCACCGCGATGAACGGTCGCCCCGGCCCCGTCGTGCTGGTGCTGCCCGAAGACATGCTGACGCAAGCCGTCGCCGCCCACCACGTGACCGGTGTCGTGCCCACACCGTTGGCCCGGGTTGAGCCGTCGGACGCCTGGAGCGACCCCGGCGCCCTGCGCACGCTGCGCGTGATGCTGATGAAGGCCCAGCGCCCGTTTGTCATCGCAGGTGGCAGCGGCTGGACGCCACAGTCGGCCCAAGCCCTGCAGCGCTTTGCCGAAGCCTGGCGCCTGCCAGTGGGCAATGCCTTTCGCTTTCAGGATACCTTTGACAACTACCACCCGCTGTACGCGGGCGACGTGGGCATCGGCATCAACCCCGCGCTGGCCAAACGCATTGGCGAGAGCGATCTGGTCATCGCCATCGGCCCACGCCTGGGTGAGATGACGACCGGCGGCTACACGCTGCTGCAAGCACCGCGTAGCAAACAGACGCTGGTGCACATCCACTCCAGTGCCGAAGAACTGAACCGCGTTTACCAGGCCGACCTGGCCATCCACGCCAGCATGCGCGCAGCGGCCCGCTCGCTCGAGGTGCTGGCTGCCCCAAAAGACGTGGTGTGGGAAGCCTGGGTGCAGGCCTGCAATGCCGACTATGTGGCCAACCTGCAGGCCAGCCCCATCAAGGACCTGCCGGCCGATACCGAGCGCGGTCTGGTGGACATGCACAGCGTCATCGCCACTGTGCAAAAGCATTTGCCGGGGGATGCCGTGCTGACCAATGGCGCTGGTAACTTTGCCAGCTGGCTGCACCGCTTCTACCGCTACAGCGGCCTGGCTAAGGGCTTCAAAACCCAACTGGCGCCTACCAACGGCGCAATGGGCTACGGCGTGCCGGCCGGCATTGCCGCGGCCATCACCAGCAAGGCCAGCCCGACGGCGGCCGGGCAGGGCAGGGTGGTGTTCACGATTGCCGGCGACGGAGACTTTTTGATGAACGGCCAGGAGCTGGCCACCGCCGTGCAACACGGCGCCAAGACCATCATCCTGCTGCTGAACAACGGCATGTACGGTACCATCCGCATGCACCAGGAGCGCGAATACCCGCAGCACGCGGCCGGTGCCGGCACCTCGCTGCACAACCCCGACTTCGCCGCGCTGGCCCGCGCCTACGGTTATGCCGGTGTGCGCATCCAGCGCACGGCCGACTTTGAGGCTGAATTGCTGGCAGCCCTGGCGCGGCCCGAAGGTACGTTGATCGAAGTGATGCTGGAGCCTGAGCTGATCAGCACTCGGGTGTCTCTGGCGGGTGTCACCCAGGCGGCGCTCAAGCGCTGACAGCCAGAGATTCATATGCAAATCGGCCGCTAGCCCACGTGGCTAGGGAATAAGCTGCTATTCAATCAGGAGCGTGTCTTTGAAGCAGTCCATCGGCCAACTGTCCCTTCTCGTGCGCGACTACGACGAGGCCATCCACTTCTACGTTCACCAGCTGGGCTTCACACTGGTCGAAGACACGGCCATGCCTGCGCAGAATAAGCGCTGGGTAGTTGTTGCGCCGCCGGGGTCGGAAGGGTTGCGTTTGCTGCTTGCGCGCGCTGTGGGTGATGAGCAGGCGTCTCGCGTGGGCAATCAGACCCAAGCAAGAACCCTATGGAACCGTTGCCGTGTTCCAGGACGTGTACAGCAATCTGTGGGATTTGATTCAAGCCAGCGCCTGAACCCCTTTTGGGTGCGTTGGATGACTCGTTTCGGGCCATATTGCGCCTATGTGCGGTAACGCACAAAGCGAAAATACCTTCCTTCTGTACGCTTGGCCCTTGTGCACCGTCATGCATTCGTGTTAGGTGCTTCAGTTTGTTGATGCAGGTTCGCTGAGACATTTTCATGTTCAGGTAGGTATGCGCTTTTTTGGAAATGGAACATGTCTGACACAGAAAACACGCAGCCCCAACTCTACGTTGTAGGCAGTCCCGACGGCGTGGCCGATGCCCAGCGCCAAGAGGTGCTACTCAAGACGGGGGCCTTGCAAAGCGCTATTTTCAACAGTGCCTATTTTTCCAGCATTGCGACCGACGCCAAAGGCGTGATCCAGATTTTCAATGTCGGTGCTGAGCGCATGCTGGGCTATGCGGCGGCCGATGTGATGAACAAGATCACGCCGGCTGATATTTCGGATCCGCAGGAAGTGATTGAACGGGCAAAGGCCCTGAGCCTGGAGCTAAATACCACCATCACGCCCGGTTTTGAGGCACTGGTCTTCAAGGCAGCGCGCGGCATTGAAGACATTTACGAGTTGACCTATATCCGCAAGGACGGTAGCCGCTTCCCGGCCGTGGTGTCGGTCACCGCACTGCGGGATGCGCAGAACGTCATCATTGGTTACCTCTTGATCGGCACTGACAACACCGCACGCAAGCAGGCGGAAGAGGCACTGCTCAAGGCGGGGGCATTGCAGAGCGCCATCTTCAATAGCGCTAATTTCTCTAGCATTGCCACCGATGCCAAGGGTGTGATCCAGATCTTCAACGTGGGGGCCGAGCGCATGCTGGGCTACGCGGCAGCGGACGTGATGAACAAAATCACCCCGGCCGATATTTCAGACCCGCAGGAAGTGATAGAACGCGCCAAAGCCCTGAGCCTGGAGCTGGACACGACCATCACGCCTGGTTTTGAGGCCTTGGTGTTCAAGGCTGCACGTGGTATTGAAGACATTTACGAGTTGACCTACATCCGCAAGGACGGCAGTCGCTTCCCCGCCGTGGTGTCGGTCACCGCCCTGCGGGATGCGCAAAACGTCATCATCGGCTACCTGTTGATTGGCACTGACAACACGGCGCGCAAGCAGGCGGAAGAAGCCTTGCTGAAAGCTGGCGCCCTGCAGAACGCGATTTTTAACAGCGCCAACTTCTCGTCTATCGCTACTGACGCCAGGGGTGTCATCCAGATTTTCAACGTGGGTGCCGAGCGCATGCTGGGTTACACGGCTGCTGACGTGGTGAACAAGATTACGCCAGCCGACATCTCCGATCCGCAGGAGGTGATTGAACGTGCCCAGACCCTGAGCTTAGAGCTGGACACCCACATCCTGCCGGGTTTTGACGCGCTGGTGTTTAAAGCCTCTCGCGGCATCGAAGACATTTACGAGTTGACCTACATCCGCAAAGACGGCAGCCGCCTGCCCGCCGTGGTGTCGGTCACGGCCCTGCGCGATGCGCAAAACATCATCATTGGCTACCTGCTCATCGGCACGGACAACACCGCCCGCCAGCAGGTGGAAGACGAACGCAAGAAGCTGGACCAGCGCCTGCGTGACCAGCAGTTTTACACGCGCTCGTTGATTGAATCCCACATCGACGCGCTGATGACCACCGACCCGGCAGGTGTGATTTCGGATGTGAACAAGCAGATGGAAGCGTTGACCGGCTGCACCCGGGATGAATTGATAGGCGCGCCCTTCAAGAGTTTCTTCACTGACCCCCAGCGGGCCGAAGCGGGCATCAAGCGCGTGCTGAAAGAGAACAAGGTAACCAACTACGAACTGACCGCACGCGCCCGGGACGGCAAGGAGACCGTGGTGTCGTACAACGCCACCACCTTCTATGACCGCGACCGCAATCTTCAAGGCGTGTTTGCAGCAGCCCGCGATGTGACCGAGCGCAAGTTGCTGGACCAGGCGCTGCAAGAGAACAACATTGAGCTGGAGATGGCCAAGTCGGTGGCTGAAAAAGCCAATCTGGCCAAGTCAGACTTTTTGTCCAGTATGAGCCACGAACTGCGCACACCGCTTAACGCCATTTTGGGCTTTGCCCAGCTCATTGAGTCTGGCGATCCCGCGCCGACACCGGCCCAAAAACGCAGCACCGACCAAATTTTGCAAGGCGGGTGGTACCTGCTGGAGCTGATCAACGAGATCCTGGACCTGGCTTTGATCGAGTCCGGCAAGCTGATGCTGATGCCCGAACCCGTATCGTTGGCCGAAGTGATGGCCGAATGCGAGACCATGGTTGAGTCGCAGGCCGGGCGGCGGGATATCAGCGTGCGCTTTCCAACCTTGGATCCGCGCTACCGTGTCAAGGCAGACCGCACGCGGGTCAAGCAGGTGTTGATCAACCTGTTGTCCAACGCCATCAAATACAACCGCAGGGGTGGCTCGGTCATTGTCTCGCTGGCGGTGGACACACCCGGGCGCTTGCGTATTGGTGTGGCCGATACGGGTGAGGGTTTGACCCCGGAGAAAATCGCACAATTGTTCCAGCCCTTCAACCGGTTGGGCCAGGAGGCCGCCACGGAGGAGGGCACGGGCATAGGGCTAGTGGTGTGTAAGCGCTTGGTGGAACTGATGGGAGGGACCATCGGCGTGGAAAGTGTGGTCGGCAAGGGCAGCTCTTTCTGGATCGAATTGGAGTTGACGGCCGAGCCAGCGTTGACCAGTGATGTCGAGCCGACCGTTGCAGCCCCAACGCATGTGGTTGCTGACCCGCACGTCTACACGGTTTTGTATGTAGAGGACAACCCTGCCAATCTGATGCTGGTGGAGGCACTGATCGAGCGACGCCCCGACATGCGTTTGTTGTCCGCCAACAATGGCCCCAGTGGCATCGACATTGCGCGCGCCGTGCGGCCCGATGTCATTCTCATGGATATCAATTTGCCTGGCATGAGTGGCACCCAGGCGCTAGCCATATTAATGGCCAACCCCGCCACTGCAAAAATACCGGTCATTGCCATCAGCGCCAATGCCATGCCCAGTGACATCGCGAAAGGGCTGGCCGCCGGGTTCTTCCGCTACCTGACCAAACCCATCCGCGTCAACCAATTTATGGAAACGTTGGATGGGGTTTTGGCCCTGGGCTCTGACGACGCAGTGCCCATTAAGCAACTGTAGAAGCCACTGCTATCGGGCCGCCTGGGGGCTATATGGGTGATTGGTTACTTCGATTGGTTGGACGGTGGGTGAAACGCTACAAGCCTTGATAAAACGGTGTACAAAGTGCAACTTGGTGACGGCAAGGTTGCTCAGTACAAACGGATAGAAGTCCGGCAACCCCATGCCAAGCGAGAACTCGTTGAGCACACTGGTCAGCCCTGCCCACGCATTGAAGAAATCCAAAAACTCACCGTCGGCTTCATCTTCCTCATCGTCAAAGCGGTAAAGCACTTCTTTCTCGAACGGGTCTTTCAGCAGGTCCACGTGGTCACCGTCCATGCCGGAACCCATGGCGGTATCCAGCGCGTCCACCATGTGCAGGTAGTGCGCCCAGGTTTCTGCCCAGTCTTCCCACGGGTGTGCACTGGCATAGGCACTGACGCCTTTGTCGGCCCAGTCGGGTGCGGCGCCGTCGGCATAGTATTTTTGCAAGGCCACAGCGTAGTCATCGCGCTCATCGCCAAATAGCGTGCGAAAGGGTTCATGCCAGGTACTGTCCTCCAGCAATCGGTGCCAGTAGTAGTGACCCGACTCGTGGCGCACATGGCCCAGCAAAGTGCGGTAGGGCTCATGCAGCGCGGTGCGAATTGCCTCGCGCGCGGCGTCGTCTGCCTCGTTGACGTTGACGGTGATGATGCCCTGAAAGTGACCGGTGGTGACCGGCGTGGGCTCTACGTCCGCTAACAAGTCGAATGCCATGCCGCGCTCGGTATCTTCGTCCATGCGTGATGTCACCGGCAACCCGAAAGCGATCAGTGACGAAACAAGTCGACGCTTTGCACGCTCAACCTTCTGCCAAAGCGGCCCGTTGGCCGCAATGCTTTGGTCGGGGATCATGCGATTCAGTCGACAGCACCGGCACAGCGCATGGTGCTCGCTGTCTGTCGCAGTGATCAACCAGTTGCACTGGGGTGCCAGGTCAAAGTTTGCGCAACGCCGATAAACATCGCCGCCCTCGGGCGCCCCGGCCACGTGCCAAGTGCCATCCTTGTGCGCCGCTTCCAAAGCCAGCATGGCGGCTTGGCCGGGTTCATACCCCAGCGCTCGGCCGCAATGCAAACAGAGGTAGTTTCGAAAAAATACAGGGTATCCACAATGGCATTTGCCAATGCGATGGATCAGCGGCTGTCCGCGCCAAGGGGTGTTCTTTGGCGATAAGTCTTCCACGGCGCGCCTGTTACGACTGCGGTGGAAGTGTTGTGGGCGGCTCCCGTACAGGAAGGGGGTCTTCTGTGGGAGGAGGCGCTCCCAGCGGTTCGCGCGGTTCTGGCATCTCCGGCGGTGTGGGTGTCGGGCCTTCAGGAACGGTCGGTATGGTGGCGGCGTTTGCAATACTGACCATGATTAGCCTTTTCAATAAACAAGGCTACTAGGCTAATCTTTCCGTGCCATTCGATCCGTGCGTCGTCGCACACTCGTGTCATTTAGGCGCAGGTTTCGGTGACGCCTTACCCGTCAGCTTGCCCTGTGTAGCAGGCGCTGCCTGGCGGGCATGCTCCAGCGCACGGTTGATCTGTTCGGTGTCCTGGGCGCGCAGCCCTTGCGACAGTTCGCGTGCGGCTTCAGCGCGCTCGTTCGCGTAGCTCTGCAGCAGCTCCAGCCTGGGGGCCGAAGGCGCTGCGCCACCGGGTTGGGCGTTCAGCAGTTGTTCAAAACTTCTCTCGTACACCGCCGCGACGTCGGTATCAATTTCGCTGGCCAGCGCATCGAAGGACTGGCCATTGCGCGCGCTGTTGGCAAGCAGACTGCCCAAGCGTCGGCTGGTGCGCTGGTCTTCCCCTAGAAACTGTTGAATCGCCTCGCACGCCTTTTGCTCTTCGCCCAGGCGGTTCGTTGTCGATGCCCTGCTCAACAAAACCCACGCCCAGCATCAGCGATGAGAACACCACCGCGCCACCGAACAACCAGCGGAACTCGCCCGGCTCCACATTGCGCCGCTCGCGCCACAGGAACACCAGCAGGGCGCCTTACAAGCTGAAAATCGCACCCGGCGCACCGCCTGACACGGCCTGGTTGCCGTGCAGCACCAGCGAAAACAGGTTGTCCAACAGGCCACTCATCCCATACAAAACGACAAACCGCCAACGCCCGTAGAGCTGTTCCACCAGCCGCCCCACGTCCCACAAGGCCCACATATTGAGCGCCAGATGGAGCACCCCAAAGTGGATTAACAGTGCGGTGAACAGCCTCCACCACTGGCCGTCTTGCGTGGCAGGGGCAAAGTTGGCGCCCCACGCCAGTTGCACGCCGTTGGGCGTGTGCCAAAAGCCCGCGCCCGCCCGCAGCATCAGCGCGAAGACTGCCAGGTTCACGGCGATCAGGCCTACGGTAATCGGCACCGGGCGGGGGCGCACGGTCATCAGCGTGGTCAAACTGGCGGGCGGTCTTGGAGAGGGTGGGGTGTTGGATAGATGTCGCCCATGGGGATCAAAAAAAGTCTACTGCGTGGCCGGTTTGGTAAACGATTTGCGTGCGCGCGCAGCACCCGCTCCGCTGCCGGAATCGGCAGCCAGGGCCTGCGCCGTAGTGACCACCTGATTGGGTGCGCAAGTCAGCGATGCGAATGTAGCCTGGAGCTCTTTCTTCAAGGTCTGCAGTTGCAGGATGTGGGCATCTATCTCGGCCATCTTGGTTTGGAGTTGTTGTTCAATGTCAGTGCGCCCGAGCTGGCCCCGTGCAAACTGCGGCAATATCACGCGAATCTCTGCCAGCGAAAACCCAAGCGATTGCGCACCGCGCACAAAACGCATGGCCTCCACGTGGGCCGCTGTGTACGCGCGGTAGCCATTGTCTTGGCGCGTGGGTGCGGCGATCAGGCCCTGCTTTTCGTAATAGCGCACGGTGTCGGTGGAGACATTGCTGGCCTTGGCGAGTTGGCTGATGTTCATGGGTTGGGCTGGCTTATAAAAAAAGTACTTGACCTTGGAGCATAGACCAAGCTTTAAAGTTCCCGCACCTTCACCCACCCGCATGCCATGAAATACTTTTTAGCCTTGCAGTCCCTCGTATTTGCCGCTGCTCTCTTCGGCAGCGCCGCGTCTGCCCAACCGGCCACCACGGCGCAACCCGCACTGCCGCAAGTGGGCTTCTCCATCATCAAGACCAGCAAGGTCGCTGTGGCAGAACGTTTGTTGTTGCCCGATGGCAGTCTGGGCAAAAAGATAGACACCAATTTCTCGGCCTTTCTGATCAAGCACAAGAACGACTATGTGCTGTTCGACACCGGCTTGGGCCGCAACATCGAAGCGCAGTACGCGCAAGACATGCCCTACTGGCAGCGCCCCTTCTTCAAGTTTGACAAGCCGGTGCGGCCAGCCCGAACGCAGTTGGACGACGCGGGCTTCGCACTGGTCCAAAAAGTCATCATCAGCCACAGCCATTGGGACCACGCCGGTGGTGTGCAGGACTTCCCGGAGGCACAAATCTTCGCCTCGGCGGACGAGATGCCCACCATTGCCAAGCCCAAGTCTGGTGCAGGCGGAACCTGGCCTTCGCAGGTGGCAGTACCCGCCATCCACTGGACGCCACTGGTGTTGCAACCGGTGGCACACAAGGGTTATGCGCAAAGCCTGGACCTGTTCAACGATGGCAGCGTAGTGCTGGTGGCCATGCCGGGCCATACAACGGGTTCCATTGGCATGTTTGTCACCGTGGACAGTGGTAAGTGCTATTTCTTCATTGGCGATGTGGCATGGAAGACAGGCGCAGTGCAGTTGGGCGCTCCCAAGTTCTGGGCCGCCAGTGTCATCGTGGATCATGACCGTGAGCAGACCTTGCGCAGCGTTGAGCAGGTGCGCAGCGTAGCCCGCAAGTATCCCGATCTGGTGGTGGTGCCCGCGCACGATGGCGCCGTGCAAGACACGCTGGGATACTTTCCCAATTGGGTTCGATAGACCTCTGTTCTGGTTAATTCGCGCGGTTGGTGGTCGCCCATCGACGACCTGAGACGGCGCGAAAGCCGCGCCGTCTCAAGTGATTTTTTCAACAATTACTTGTGCTGCGATGAACCAGAGGCTCCTTGTTTGCCGGAATCTGCCTTGTTGTTATGGCCGGCCTGCACATTGCTGTCCTTGCCCGTCTTGGCTTGCTGGTCGATGCCCTTGTGGTCACCGGAGCCGTGCGATTTAGACGCCTCGTTGTTGCTCTTGGCGCCCTGCTGGCCCTGCGCACTCGGCTGTTGGGTTTGCTGCGCAGTTGGTTTGGCGTTTGAATCTTCGGTCGGTTTCTGTGTCATTTGAAGTTCCTCTGAAAGATGAATAAATCAACAAAATGTGCGCTCTTTCAAGCCCACGCCGCCATCGTAGGAACCAGGCATTGACCGCTCTGTGCGATGGGCAACACGCACACGTAACGAATTGCAATGAGGCGTCTGTGAGACACCGCACGGACCGACACCTGGGGTGACCCTATTGTTTGTCCATCACCAACCATTCGGAGTCAGACATGGCACTAGCCGCAACCACCACCGCAGATCCCTCTGCCTACCCATTCCATCCCCGTGCGGATGGGACAGTCGACCCGACGGGGACAGTTGGTAGCGCGTCTGCCGTCTCGTGGGGCGCTATCTTTGCAGGTGCCGCGGTTGCAGCCGCAGCGTCATTGATCCTGCTGTCGCTCGGTACGGGCTTGGGCCTGTCGGCCATATCGCCGTGGGCACAACGCGGGGTGCGCGCCTCTACCTTTGGTGTGTCCAGCATCGTGTGGGTGGTCGTCACCCAGTTGTGCGCCAGCGCGCTGGGCGGCTACCTAGCCGGGCGGTTGCGCACACGCTGGGCTGCGGTGCACACCGATGAGGTGTACTTTCGCGACACCGCGCACGGTCTGCTGTCCTG
>NZ_JANXUQ010000014.1 GCF_025356155.1 Rhodoferax sp.
GCCAGCGTGGCGCCAAATTCGCGTGTGCCCAGCGAGCGCGGCTCGTCGTACCCCATCCATGCCACCGACACGATGTCGTTGGCATAACCGGCAAACCAACCGTCCACCGCGTCACTGGTAGTACCGGTCTTGCCGGCCAAATCGCGCCGCTCCAGCTTCTGACTGGCCATGGCGCCGGTGCCGGACCGTGTGACCTCGCGCAGCATGCTGTCGGTGACAAACGCGTTGCGGGCATCGATGGCGCGCGCTTCTTCAGGCGGGCTAGCGGGGCGGTCCGACTCAAACAACACCTTGCCCCGCCCGTCGCTGACGCGCCGCACCAGCCACGGGCTCACCAAGTAGCCACCATTGGCAAACACGCCATAGGCGCTGGCCAGTTGCACCGGCGTGACCGAGCCCGTGCCCAGCGCCATCGTCAGATTCAGCGGGTGCTTGTCGGCATCAAAACCAAAACGTGGCAGGTAGCCGCGTGCATAGTCCACGCCAATGGCTTTCAAAATGCGCACTGACACTACGTTCTTGGATTGGGCCAGCGCGTCCTGCATACGGATGGGCCCATCGTATTTTCCATCGTCATTGCGCGGGTCCCATTTCAAATCTTCATTGCTGGTGGTGGACAGTTGCACGTCATTGATCAGCGTGGCCGGTGCAAAGCCGCGCTCCAGTGCGGCGGAGTAAATGAAAGGCTTGATCGACGATCCCGGCTGGCGCCAGGCACTGGTGGCGTGGTTGAAGTTCTTGCGGCGGAAATCAAAGCCACCGACCAGGGCGCGGTAAGCGCCGCTTTGCGCATTGAGCGACACATAGGCCGCGTCCACCTCGGGCAACTGCGACACCGTCCACTTTTGCTTCGTGTTTTGCACCACGCGTATCAGCGCACCCGGGCGCAGGCGCAGGGCTTTGCTGGCGTTGGCTTGCAGCGCGCTGGCCGCAAAGCCCAGTTCGGCGCCGCTGATCTGTATGGATTCGCCGGACGCCAACTCTGCCTTCAGGGACTTTGCCACCACCTCGGTCACCACGGCGGGCAACAGGCTGTCGCTGGCCGGGTGTTTCAGCAGCAGCGCGTCAATGGCGTCGTCACGTGCGTCTTCATCGGTCGGCAGGTCGATCATCGCTTCCGGGCCGCGATAGCCATGGCGCTGGTCGTAGGCCAGCACGTTGCGCCGCACCGATTCGTAGGCTGCCAGTTGCTCTGCGTTGTTGATGGTCGTCACCACGCTGAGGCCCATGGTGTAGGTTGCTTCCTGGTATTGCGTGAACAGGCTTTGGCGCACCATCTCGGCAACAAAAGCACCGTGGGCTTCCACCGTAGGGCTGGTGCTGATGGGCATGGGCGCGGCGCTGGCCTGCGCAAACTGCGCCTGTGTGATGTTGCCCAGGCGCAGCATGTTTTTGAGCACCAGCATTTGCCGCAGCTTGGCCCGTTCGGGATTGACCGCCGGGTTGTGACGGGCAGGGTTTTGCGGCAGGCCGGCCAGCATGGCGTTTTGCGCCAGGCTGAGGTCTTTGAGCGGCTTGCCAAAGTAGGTGCGTGCCGCGCTGGAGAAACCGTAGCTGCGCTGTCCCAGGTAGATCTGGTTCATATACAGCTCCAGGATCTGGTCTTTGCTCAGCACACTTTCAATGCGGTAAGACAGCAGGGTCTCCTTGAGCTTACGCGGCAAAGTCCATTCCTGGTTCAGGAAAAAGGTGCGTGCAACCTGCATCGTGATGGTGGAGCCGCCTTGCTTGACACCGCCGGTCACGTCCGACACCAGCGCACGCAAAACGCCCTTGAAATCGACGCCGCTATGGGCGTAGAAACGCTCGTCTTCGATTGCGACAATCGCATCCTTCAACTGCTGCGGCATGTCCTGGATGGCTACAAAGTCCCGATGCTCCTGGCCAAACTCGCCAATCAGCACGTTGTCCGCCGTATAGACGCGCAGCGGCATCTTGGGCCGGTAGTCGGTCACCGCATCCAATGCGGGCAGGCCCGGTGCGAGTACGAACAATGCGTAGCCTGCGAGCAGAACGACCGCAAGTGCCACCAGCGCTGCGATACCCAGCATCCATTTCAATAGTGGCTTGTACTTGTCGTTGATAGAAAACATACAGAAGGGGGTTGGTGTTATGGGGTCGGCACTGTGCAAAGCGCTTGGCGGGCGTATTGTGGCCGACTTGTGGCCAACGATCGGGTGGGTCGCTAAAATCAGCGCGGTACTCACCCCCACGGCACTTCGTCCGACCCATGCACGCTCCCATACCCTCCACCGTTAACGTACCCACCGTTTTGGTAACAGGCGCAGCCAAGCGCCTGGGCCGCGACATCGCGCTGGCGCTGGCAGCGGCGGGCTGGCGGGTTGCCGTGCATTATCGCGGCTCCCTGGACGATGCTACAAAAACAGTAGCTGACTGCGCACAGTTTACGAGGGGTGCAGCCGCTTTTCATGCGGACCTCTCTGAGGAAACGGCAGTCCGAGGCTTGCTGCCCACCATCATCCAGTCGTTGGGGCATGTGGACGCCGTGGTCAACAGCGCATCGACATTCGAGCACGATACCAGCGCCACCTTCAGCTTCGCCGCACTGGAAAAACACATGCGCAGCAACGCCGGTGCGCCCATTCTGCTGGCGCAGGCCCTGCATGACCACATCCAGCAACGCGCTGCGAAACAGCCTGAAGGGCGTGGGAAATTCCCCGACGGGCCGCCCCGAGGGGAATTGGCCCCCCTGGGGGGCAGCGACCCGCGCAGCGGCGGAGCGTGGGGGCGTGGTGTAGTCGTCAATCTGTTGGACCAGAAGCTGTGGAACCAGAACCCCGATTTCTTCAGCTACACGCTGTCCAAAGCCGCACTCGAAGCCGCCAACACCATGCTGGCGCTGGCCTTGAGCCCGCTGGTGCGCGTGGTGGGCGTGGCACCGGGCCTGACCCTGACCAGCCACCTGCTCAGCGATACCCAGTTCGAAGCCCTGCACAAACTCTCGCCATTGGGCCGCTCGTCCACACCACAAGACGTGGCCGCCACCGTGCTGTTTGCGCTGCAAAACCAGTCCATCACCGGCACGACATTGCTGGTGGACGGTGGCCAGCACCTGATGCGCTTTGAGCGCGACTTCTCCCTGATGTAAAAGCCCTAAAAAACCATGCAACACACCACGGGAAACCAGACCCTGACCCTGACCGGCCTGCGCTTTGACGCCAGCCTGGGCATTTTGGAGTCGGAAATAAATGCCCCCCAACCCATCCAGGTAGACGCCGAACTGAGCCTGGGCGCCCAGCCCCTGCTACCGCACGACGACGACATCCACCATGTGCTGGACTACCGCAAGGTGCGCCAGATCATCATCAACGAATGCACGGCCGAGCATGTGAACCTGCTGGAAAGCCTGATCGGCAAGCTGGCCCACCGGCTGATGCAATTGCCCGGCGTGCTGGGCGTACGCGTCAAGATCGCCAAGCTGGAAATCTTTGACGACTGCGAAGTGGCGATCCGCGTGGAAGCCGGCAGTTGGTAGATGGCCGCATAAAAACATAAAAGCATTAAAATGCAGAAATGAGAACCTCATTCGATTTGCCTGACCCCTTGTTTCGCACGCTCAAGGCCCGCGCGGCCTTGCAGGGCAGCTCACTCAAGGATTTAGTAGTGACTTACGTGGAGCGGGGCTTGCGCGAATCACTGGTGCCCATTGCCACCACATCCGCGTCGGACCGCAGTTGGGAAGATCAGCTCGACCCCTTTACCAAAAGCCTGCTCGGCGCGGCTGTGCCCAAAGACGGCAGCCCCGCGCCCACCCTGGACGACTACTACGCGTACTTGGAAAAGAAGCACCTGGGTGCGCCTCGAAAATGAGCGTTCTGATAGACACCAATGTGATGCTGGACATTGCGCTCAAGCGTGAGCCTTTCTTCCAGAACAGTGCGCTGGCGCTCGCCAAGGCGCGTGCGGCGGGCCACACCCAACTGTGCGCGACCAGCATCACCACGCTGCACTATTTCATGCACAAGACATTAGGCGAAGCCGGCGCACGCCGCTTCATTGCCAACTGCCTGCAGGCCATGACACTGGCCCAGGTGCAAGGCAGCACGCTGCAAAAAGCGCTGGCAAGCCCTATGCAGGACTTTGAAGACTGCGTCATTGCCCATTGCGCCGCCGAGTGCGGTGCACACACCATCCTGACGCGCGACACCGCCGACTATGCCAACAGCCCTGTACCGGCCCTTACCCCCACGCAATACCTGAGCACCCCATGAACGCCATTACCGAACCTACCGCCTGGGTTGCCGACGACAGCAGCACACCCGCCGACACCTCAGCCGACAAAGCCGCCAAGATGGAGCGTGAGACCCACAAGCTGGAAAAGCGCCTGTGCCGCCAGGTGGGCCAGGCCATCATCGACTTCAACATGATCGAAGAAGGCGACCGCATCATGGTGTGCATGTCCGGCGGCAAGGACAGCTACTGCATGCTCGATATTTTGCTGAAAATGCAGCAGCGCGCGCCCATCACGTTCGAGATCGTGGCGGTGAACCTGGACCAAAAGCAGCCCGGCTTTCCCGACCACATCCTGCCCGAGTACCTGAAAAACCTGGGCGTGGAATACCACATCGAGACGCAGGACACCTACTCCATCGTCAAGCGCAATATCCCCGAAGGCAAGACCATGTGCAGCCTGTGCAGCCGCCTGCGCCGGGGCATTTTGTACAACGTGGCACGCAAGCTCAAGTGCAACAAGCTGGCGCTGGGCCACCACCGCGACGACATGTTGCAGACCTTCTTTTTGAACATGTTCTTCGGCGGCAAGCTCAAGGGCATGCCACCCAAGCTCAACAGCGACAACGGCGAATTCATCGTCATCCGCCCGCTGGCCTATGTGGCCGAGAAAGACCTGATCCGTTGGGCCGCGCACCGCGCCTACCCCATCATCCCCTGCACGCTGTGTGGCAGCCAGACCAACCTGCAACGTGTGCAGATTGGCAACATGCTGCGCGACTGGGAGAAGCAATACCCCGGCCGTGCGGAGACCATGTTCACCGCACTGCAAAACGTGGTGCCGTCCCACCTGATGGACCATACCAAACACGACTTCAAGGCCATCCAGGCCACCGGTTTGCCCGATGCCGACGGCGACACTGCCTTCGACCAGGAAGAGCCTGTAGTGCCTAAGCTGTCGGGCTTGCCGGGCATGCAGGTCGTGATCGCGTAAGCGCAGCCGCACCCATGACCGGCGCGACCCGCATCATTGCCATACGCCACGGCGAAACTGCGTGGAATGTGGACACCCGCCTGCAAGGCCATCTGGACATAGGCTTGAACGAGCGCGGCCAATGGCAGGCGCAACGTGCGGCCGAGGCCTTGGCCGACGAAGACATTGCCGCCATCTACAGCAGTGATCTGTCACGCGCCAGCGCCACGGCGCAGGCGATTGCCGACAAGTCCACCCGCCTGGGCACACGCCAGTTGCGGCTGAACACCGGTCTGCGCGAACGCGGCTTTGGTATTTTTGAAGGCCAGACCTATGCGCAGATTGCGTCCGACTGGCCCGAAGAATCGGTGCGCTGGCGCCAACGCGACCCGCACTTTGCGCCGCACGGTGGCGAGTCATTGACCCAGTTGCGCGACCGCATTGCCAATACCGTCAACGCATTGGCTAGCCAGCACGTGGGTGAGCAGATCGTCCTGGTGGCGCACGGCGGCGTCATGGATGCGTTGTACCGCCTGGCCACGCGGCAAGAGATTGCGTCACCCCGCACCTGGGACCTGGGCAACGCCGCCATCAACCGCCTGCTATGGACACCCGACGGGCTGAGCCTGGTGGGTTGGTCCGACACCCGGCACCTGGACGACGCCACACTGGACGAAACAACAACTTGAATAAGGATTGATCCCATGCAAACCAAAGCCGCCGTAGCCTGGAAATCCGGCCAGCCACTGACCATCGAAACCGTGGACCTGCAAGGCCCAAAATTCGGCGAGGTTTTGGTGGAGATCAAGGCCTCCGGCATTTGCCACACCGACTACTACACGCTCTCCGGCGCCGACCCCGAGGGCATCTTCCCCGCCATCCTGGGCCACGAAGGTGCAGGCATTGTGGTGGATGTGGGCCCTGGTGTGACTACGCTCAAGAAGGGCGACCACGTCATTCCGCTGTACACACCCGAATGCCGCCAATGCAAATTTTGCCTGTCGCGCAAAACCAATTTGTGCCAGCTGATTCGCGGTACACAAGGCAAAGGCCTGATGCCCGACGCTACGTCCCGCTTCAGCCTGGACGGCAAGCCGATTTTTCATTACATGGGCACCAGCACCTTCAGCAACTACACGGTGGCGCCTGAAATATCACTGGCCAAAATCCGCGAAGACGCACCGTTTGACAAGGTTTGCTACATCGGCTGCGGCGTCACCACCGGCATTGGCGCGGTGCTGTTCACGGCCAAGGTCGAAGCGGGCGCGAATGTGGTGGTGTTCGGCCTGGGCGGCATTGGCCTGAACGTGATTCAGGGCGCGAAGATGGTCGGTGCCGACAAAATCATTGGCGTTGACTTGAACCCCGAGCGTGAAGCCATGGCACGCAAGTTCGGTATGACACATTTCATCAACCCGAAAAATACCGAAAACGTTGTTGATGCCATCGTGCAGCTGACCGACGGCGGCGCGGACTACAGCTTTGAATGCATTGGCAACACCAAAGTCATGCGCCAGGCACTCGAATGCACCCACAAAGGCTGGGGCCGCAGCATCATCATTGGTGTGGCTGAAGCAGGCGCTGAAATCTCAACCCGCCCCTTTCAGCTGGTCACAGGCCGCAAGTGGGAAGGCTCGGCCTTTGGTGGCGCGCGCGGCCGTACCGACGTGCCGAAAATTGTCGACTGGTATATGGAGGGCAAGATCAACATCGACGATTTGATCACCCACACCATGCCGCTGGAAGACATCAACAAGGGTTTTGATTTGATGAAAAGCGGTGAGTCGATTCGTGGCGTTGTCCTCTACTGAACATCATGGAATTGATCAGCGAACACGGCTGCTTTGGCGGGCAGCAGCGTTTTTACAAACATGACTCGAACGAAATCGGCCTGCCGATGCGCTTTTCGGTCTTTTTGCCGCCACAGGCTGTGCAAGGCGCTGTACCGGCCCTGCTCTATCTGGCAGGCCTGACCTGCAATGAAGAAACCTTCATGACCAAAGCGGGCGCGCAGCGCCTGGCAGCCGAGCTGGGCCTGGCCCTGATTGCGCCTGACACCAGCCCGCGCGGCGCGAATGCGCCCGGTGAAGCCGACAGTTGGGACTTTGGCGTAGGTGCGGGGTTTTACCTGGACGCCACGCAAGCACCGTGGGCTAAACACTGGCGCATGGAAAGCTATATCACCCAGGAGTTGCTGCCGCTGGTGACCAGCACACTGCCCATCAACGCAGCAAGGTTGGGCATCTTCGGCCATTCAATGGGCGGGCATGGCGCGTTGACGCTGGCGCTCAGGCATCCCGCGCTTTTCAAATCGGTTTCAGCGTTTGCCCCCATCTGCGCACCTGCGCAGTGCCCGTGGGGCTACAAAGCATTCACAGGCTATCTGGGCGCTGACGAATCTGGCTGGGCAGCGCACGACGCCACAGCACTGATGAGCCAACAAACCGCCGCGCCCTACCCCGGCGGCATTTTGATTGACCAGGGCCTGGCAGACAAGTTTCTGGCCGAGCAGTTGCATCCACATCTGTTTGAGGTCGCCTGCGCATCTGCCGGGCAGCCACTCACGCTGCGCCGGCATGCAGGTTACGACCACGGCTACTATTTCATCGCCAGTTTTATGGCCGATCATCTACAGCATCACGCGCAGCAGCTTGCACCTTGATTGCCAAGCGTACGCTTAAACCGCTATTTAATATATAGCTGCTCGCGCCAGAATCTATTGGGCTGTAGTCACAAATGATGGATAAATCAGCTTGAAAAAAACCTGAAAAACCTGTTTTTACAACTAAAAACCGTACGCCGCATGGCGTTCGCGTCACGCCCGGGCGCGCAGGCTACAAAAAGTTGTTTTGTGTTACAAATATGCCGTGCAGAAACACAACGGGCATTGAAGCTATGGCCGTTTCATAACAACTATTTGAAGGATGATTTCTATGCAATTCGAAAAAAAACACTGGGGCCTTGCCATCGTGGCCGGAATATTACTGGTTGGTATGGTCGGCTGCGTTGCAGGCATGAAAACCTTTTTTGGTGAAGACCGCAACCCCGTCAGCCGCCTGAGTGTTGTCACAGACAGCCCGGCAAACCGGCTTGAAATCAACGCTTCTATCGTGGCCGCAGACCCGATTCGCGGGGTCATCAAAGTAGAGTTGGGGTTCTTACCTTTTGGCGACCTGATAGCGGGTGAAAAGCGCAAATTGACACGCGACATTCTGCTGCACACCAACGGGGTTGGCAAAGGTGATATCTTGCTCAAAAAAGGGCACCAGGTGCACCCGGTCGAGATCACTTTAAGCCTGCTGGACGGCGACTACGGCCTGTACCCTATCGACAAATACACGGCCATACTTCAGATTGAAGCACCTGCTGAACCTGCGGGCAGTGCTCCCCTGCCGTTGATCATCAACTTTGAATCACACAACCACCAAATGCACGCGGATGCCGTGTTGGACCCAGACAGTTCAATCAATGATGTGATGCTTGACCTGACGCTGGTGCGGCCCATCACAGTGATAGGCTTTGCCTGGTTCATGAACGCGGTCATTTTGTCAATGGGGCTGGCAGCGGCTCTGGTGACCTACAACGTGGCTTACCGTGGCAAGAAGTTTGAGTCAGGCCTGATGATCTGGATGGGTGCCCTGCTGTTTGTCATGCCGGGCATACGCAACATGATGCCAGGCACGCCGCCCATGGGTTCGTTCACTGATTTCCTGGTGTTCTTCTGGGTTGAGGCTTTGCTTGCCCTGTGCCTGTGCATCATGGTGCTGACCTGGTTTAGCCGGGCACCGCAAGAAAAATAATCGCTGGCATTGCACTGCGGTTAAAAAATAAAGCGGGTGGCAACCAGAGTTGCCACCCGCTTTTTTGTGCGCGCAAAACAGGCCGATGGCCTTAAATTTCCCCGTGTGCCAGTGTCACGATCAGCACATTGACCACCACATAAGCGACGGGTAGCGCCAGACCCAAGCGGCGTGACATCAGGTTTGCCTTTTCCTCGTTGCCAGTCAGGAAGATTTTGAAGGTATGCAAACTACCCAGGCAGGTCGCAAAAATAAAGGCCATGGTGGCAAAGTAAAGCCGCTCTGCCATGTCAAAAGAATCGCTTTCGGGCAAGCTGGACGAGATCATGTTGGCCGTGATGGCTGCCATGAAAATGCCCGACACAATCAACGCCAAGCGACCATCAAGGTAGTCGGAGCGCACCCAGAAGGCGAAGAATGCGATGCCGCCCGCAAAAAACAGCATCGAAAACAGCTTGAGAAAATTGCCATAGCCATTGCGAATCAAATCAAGCGAAAAAGTAAAGCGCGAGTAGTTAGATTCAGTCGCTTTAGCCGCTTCCGGGTCACCGTAATTGGTGGGGTAATGGATGATGGCTGCGGTGGCGTCAAAGTGACCTGTATCCCACCCCGGTACGTGTACCTTGGGGCTGACATTGGTACTGGCTGTGTCAACCCGGTAGACCATCTCGGAGCTGTCCCGTTTGACATCTTCTATCTGGATCTTCAGCGCGTGATCGTCCAGCGGGTATTTGGCCAGATCAAAGTTGTAGTTGATGGTGGCCACTATTTTGTACAGCCCATAGTTGACGTTGCCGGTTTTCTTTTTGACCAGCTCTTCCTTCAGGTCAATGTGCCCGCCCACCACCTCAAAACTCTCCAGGGGATTGACGGCATCGCCCGTCCAGCGAAACCACACATTGAAGTCAACCTGAAACTTTCTTTCCTTCAACATCACGGACGGAACGTTGTTCAAAAACAGCCCAACGTC
>NZ_JANXUQ010000033.1 GCF_025356155.1 Rhodoferax sp.
TTTGCGCAGGTAAAGAAGGAGCCAGCGCAGCGGGCGGGTGACACGGAGCAAAACGCTCTGGCGCCCAGCCTCTTCCCAGATTAGCCCCAGACTACCGCGCCTTGCTCTTCATAGCGCGCTCCACCTCACGCTTGCCTTCACGGTCCTTGATGGTGTCGCGTTTGTCGTGCTCGGCCTTGCCCTTGGCCAACGCAATCTCGCATTTGACCTTGCCATCTTTCCAATGCAGGTTGATAGGAACCAGCGTGTAGCCCTTTTGTTCGACCTTGCCAATCAGGCGCTGGATCTGCTCCTTGTGCATCAGCAGCTTCTTGGTGCGAACCTTGTCCGGGCTCACGTGTGTTGACGCGGTGTGCAGCGGGTTGATCTGCAAGCCGACGATGAACAATTCGCCACCGCGTACCACCACGTAGCCATCAGTCAGCTGGACCTTGCCTTCGCGCAGGGATTTCACCTCCCAGCCTTCCAGCACCAGGCCCGCTTCAAAGCGTTCTTCAAAGAAATAGTTGAACGCAGCTTTTTTGTTGTCGGCAATGCGGGTGTTGACTGCGGGATTTTTGGCCATGGAGCTTAAATAGGGATGACAGACGGGATTGAAAGGCATGCTTGAGGGCTTGTCTACAATCCCGCGCAGACCTCTATTCTATGAAAACCGTTAACAAGTCCGTTTTGATCTGGTACAGCCCGCATGAGATGTATGACTTGGTAACCGATGTGCAGCGGTATTCCGAATTTTTACCCTGGTGTGATGGGGCGCGCATCGTTGAACAACACGGTGATGGCATGACCGCCGAGGTGACCCTATCCTTTGGCGGCGTACGCCAAACCTTTACGACCCGCAATGTGCACACTGCCGACAGCCAGGTCGACATGGAGCTGCTCGATGGCCCGTTTTCGCATCTGGATGGTCAGTGGAGTTTTTTGCCGCTGGGAGACGGATCACAACGCGCCTGCAAGGTGGAATTGGCCGTTAATTACAGCCTGGCCAATTCCACACTTGGCAAGCTGGCCGCACCCGCCTTCGACAAAATTGCCTCCGAGTTGGTAGATGCTTTTGTCAAACGCGCCGAACAGGTTTATGGGGACTGACGTGCCGGTAACGGTCACTATCGTCTACTCCTACAGGCCGCGGCAAGTGATCGAAAAGGTCATGCAGTTGGAGGAGGGCGGCACGGTTGCGCAAGCCCTTTTAGCCAGCGGACTGACCCAGCAATTTCCTGAGTTCACCGCCGCAACACATGGAGTGGGGATCTGGGGCAAGAAGGTGGGGCCGACCCACGTGCTGCGGGATCAAGACCGTCTGGAGATCTATCGCCCGCTGACTGTGGACCCCAAAGTGGCGCGCCGGGAACGCTTTGTGGGTCAAGGAGCCAAAAAGGCGGCCGGCTTGTTTGCCAAGCGGCGGGCTGGAGCCAAGGCAGGGTACTAAGAAAAAAGGGCCTTGAAGGCCCTTTGTTGAATTACTTGCAGTCTCTGGTAATCATGCCCTGGATGCGCTTCATTTCTTCTGTGCGAGCGGCCTCATCCATGACTTCGCGTTCGCCCGCCGCGTTCGTTCGGCTCACGCGCACGCCAGAGTCGAAAGTGATTTTTGCCTGCTTGGCGCGCGCGCAGTTCTCGACTTTGGCTTTGGTCACTTGCTCCTCCGCTGCCTTCTTTTTGGCAGCTTCGGCCTCTAGCGCCTGTTTCTTTTTGGCTTCTAGTTCCTTGTCCAGCCCGCCTGTCTTGGGGCCTGATACAGGCACAACCGGCGCTGCAGCTTGCGGTGCAGAAGCTGCACCCTCTGTTCCCACGGCTGCATCACCGGCAGGCGCCACGGGGGGCTTGTAATTGCCGGGGCGCTTCAGGATGTTCTTGTCCAGAATATCCGTAGGAGGCGCCCGGTCGCTAAAGACTTTATGCCCGTCTTTGTCTATCCACTGCCACTGGGCCGAAGCCGAAAAGCTCAAGCCGGTCAACGCTACAACCAGGAGTGTTTGAATCAGTTTCATGGTCAAAGTGTAGCCTTCCGGGCAAAAGCGGGTGTAAAGAATCGAACGAACGGCGGCATTTTTCAACTTCAACGGTTGACCCTACCTGATTGGTTGACTGGCGCCACGGGTACAATTTCGACATTTGGAGCTTTGACATGCGCCTCCTCGGCAAAGCGCTCACCTTCGACGATGTGTTGTTGGTCCCCGCGTACTCCCAGGTCCTGCCCAAGGACACCTCCCTCGCCACCCGCTTCTCCCGCAACATCGCGTTAAATCTGCCCCTGGTGTCCGCCGCCATGGATACGGTTACCGAGGCCCGCCTGGCGATCGCCATCGCCCAGGAAGGCGGCATGGGCATTGTCCACAAGAACCTGACCGCCGCCGAACAAGCCGCGCAGGTGTCGAAGGTCAAACGCTATGAGTCCGGTGTGCTGCGCGACCCGGTCGTCATCACCCCATCCCACACCGTGCGCCAGGTCATGAACCTGTCTGAGCAACTCGGTGTGTCCGGATTTCCGGTTTGCGATGGTGGCAAGGTGGTCGGCATTGTGACCGGCCGCGATCTGCGGTTTGAGACGCGCTACGACCTGCCGGTCAGCCAGATCATGACGCCCCGCGACAAGCTGGTGACGGTGCAGGACAGTGCCGCCATCACGATCACCCAGGCCAAGGTTTTGCTGAACCAGTACAAAATTGAACGCCTGCTCGTCGTCAACGACTCCTTTGAGCTCAAAGGCTTGATCACCGTCAAGGACATCACCAAGCAAACCAGCTTTCCCAATGCCGCACGCGACGCCCACGGCAAGCTGCGCGTCGGTGCAGCGGTGGGCGTGGGCGAGGGCACGGAAGAGCGGGTTGAGCTGCTGGTCCGTGCGGGTGTCGACGCCATTGTTGTGGACACGGCCCACGGCCACAGCCACGGTGTCATCGAGCGCGTGCGCTGGGTCAAGAAAAACTATCCCCAAGTGGATGTTATTGGCGGAAATATTGCCACCGGAGCGGCCGCTTTGGCTTTGGTTGAAGCGGGTGCGGATGGCGTCAAGGTTGGCATTGGCCCAGGCTCCATCTGCACCACCCGCATCGTGGCGGGCGTCGGTGTGCCGCAAATCATGGCCATTGACAATGTGGCCACGGCCCTCAAAGGCACCGGCATCCCGCTGATCGCCGACGGCGGCATCCGCTACAGCGGTGATATCGCCAAGGCGCTGGCCGCGGGCGCCAGCACCGTGATGATGGGCGGCATGTTTGCCGGTACCGAAGAAGCGCCGGGTGAAGTCATTCTGTTCCAGGGCCGCAGCTACAAGAGCTACCGCGGCATGGGCTCCATCGGTGCCATGCAGCAGGGCAGTGCGGACCGTTACTTCCAGGAGTCCAGCACCGGCAACCCGAACGCCGACAAACTGGTGCCCGAAGGCATTGAAGGCCGGGTGCCCTACAAGGGTTCCATGGTCTCCATCGTGTTCCAGATGGCCGGCGGCATCCGCGCCAGCATGGGCTACTGCGGTTGCCCGACTATCGAAGACATGCAGAACAAGGCGGAGTTTGTAGAAATCACCACCGCCGGCATCCGCGAGAGCCACGTGCACGACGTGCAGATCACCAAAGAGGCTCCCAATTACCGCGCCGACTGATACCCCCCCCGTAGCCCTGGCCGAGGGCCGGCCGGCGGCGATGCGCTTCATCATGATCGCCGTGCTGATCGACATGATGTCGATTGGCCTGATGATCCCGGTGTTGCCACATCTGGTGGGCCAATTCACGCATTCACAGGGCGACCAGGTCGTCTGGTTTGGCGCCGTGATGTTCGCGTTTGGCATCGCCAACTTCTTTGGCGCACCTATTCTGGGTGCGCTGTCCGATCGCTATGGCCGGCGACCAGTCTTACTGCTGGGTTTTTGCGGCCTGGCCTTCACGTTCTTCATGACGGCCGCCGCCCATAGTTTGTGGATGCTGGTGGTGGTGCGCCTAATTGGAGGCGCAATGCAGGCCAATATTGCAGTGGCCAATGCCTATGTGGCCGATATCACGCCCCCCGCAGACCGGGCTAGGCGCTTTGGATTGCTGGGCGCAATGATGGGGTTGGGTTTCATCCTCGGACCCGCGTTGGGCGGCATTTTGGGGGATGTGGATTTGCGCCTGCCGTTTGTGGCATCCGGATCTCTGGCAGTCCTCAACTGGATTTATGGCTACTTTGTATTGCCAGAGAGCCTGCCGGTCAGCAAACGCAGTGGGTTTGAATGGCGCAAGGCCAACCCCGTAGCGTCGCTGATGGGTCTCTTGGATCTGCGCGGCGTAGGCCCGTTGGTCGCGGTGCTGGCTTTGACCACACTCGCGCAATTCATGCTGCACGCCACCTGGGTGCTCTACACCACGTTCAAGTTCGGTTGGGGACCACGTGAAGTCGGCTGGTCGCTAATGGTTGTTGGCGTCGTCAGTGTGCTGATGCAGGGCGTATTGCTCAAACACATCCTTAAACGCATCTCCACGCAACGCCTGGCCGTCATCGGCATGTGCAGCGCCAGCCTGGCCTATGTGGCCTATGGTCTGGCCACCGAATCCTGGATGCTGTTTGTCATCATCGTGCTCAACATGTTCTCGGCCGCAACGGGATCCAACCTGCAAAGCATTGTGTCCGGCGCGGCCGACGAAAAGATCCAGGGCCGCACGCTGGGCGCCGTGTCCTCCGTCAACAGCCTGATGGCGATATTGGCGCCGGTGGCCGGTGCCGGCATGCTGGCGTTGGTGTCCGATGCACCGCGCGGCGATATCCGTCTGGGTCTGCCCTTCTTTGTGGGTGGCCTGATCCAAGCCCTGGCCCTGGGCCTTGCGGTTTGGCACTTTCAACGCCAGCGCGCGCTGCGGGCTGGCACCTCCCAAGCTTGAATTCCTCCCCATGACACACGAACGCATCCTCATCCTCGATTTCGGTTCCCAGGTCACCCAGCTCATCGCCCGCCGCGTGCGCGAAGCCCATGTGTTTTGCGAAGTGCATCCCTGCGACGTCAGTGAAGAATGGGTGCGCGAATATGCTAAGGATGGCAATCTCAAGGGCGTCATCCTGTCCGGCAGCCACGCCAGTTTGTGGGAAGACGAGACCTTGCGTGCACCGGCCGCAGTGTTTGAGCTGGGAGTGCCGGTGCTGGGCATCTGCTTTGGCATGTACGCCATTGCCGAGGCGCTGGGTGGCAAGGTGGAGGGCGGGCACAAACGCGAGTTCGGTTATGCCGAGTTGCGTGCACGTGGACATACCAAGCTGTTCGACGGCATTGCCGACTACACCACGCCAGAAGGCCACGGCATGTTGCACGTATGGATGAGCCATGGCGACAGCGTCACGGAAATGCCACCGGGCTTCAAGCTCATGGCCAGCACCGCTAGTTGCCCAATAGCCGCCATGGCAGACGAAGAGCGCCGCTTCTATGCGGTGCAGTTCCACCCGGAAGTGACGCACACCACGCAAGGCCAGGCCATTCTGAACCGCTTTGTACTGGACATCTGCGGCGCGCGCGCCGATTGGATCATGGGCGACTACATCACAGAAGCCGTGGAACGCATCCGTGCCCAGGTCGGCGACGAAGAGGTCATCCTCGGCCTGTCCGGCGGTGTCGATTCGTCCGTCGCCGCAGCACTGATCCATCGCGCCATTGGCGACCAGCTTACCTGTGTGTTTGTAGACCACGGCCTGTTGCGCCTGAACGAAGGCGACATGGTCATGGACATGTTCGTCGGCAAGCTGCACGCCAAGGTGATGCGGGTCGATGCCAGTGCGCAGTTCCTGGGCCATCTGGTCGGCGTCAGTGATCCTGAGGCCAAACGCAAGATCATTGGGCGCGAGTTCGTTGAGGTGTTTAAGGCTGCAGCCCTCAAACTGGTTACACAAGGTGCTATTAAAACAGGAGCAGATGGCAGTCCGACCGTCAAAGGTGCCACCTTCCTCGCACAGGGCACGATCTACCCGGATGTCATCGAATCGGGCGGGGCGGGCAACAAGAAAGCCGTCACGATCAAGAGCCACCACAACGTCGGTGGCCTGCCCGAGCAACTGGGCCTCAAACTGCTGGAGCCACTGCGCGAGCTGTTCAAGGACGAGGTGCGCGAACTCGGCGTGGCCTTGGGCCTGCCGCATGACATGGTCTACCGCCACCCGTTCCCTGGCCCCGGCTTGGGCGTGCGGATTCTGGGTGAAGTCAAAAAGGAATATGCCGACCTGCTGCGCCGGGCCGATGCCATCTTCATCGAAGAGCTGCGCAATTTCAAGGACGAAGCCACCGGCAAGACCTGGTACGAACTGACCAGCCAGGCCTTTACCGTGTTCCTTCCGGTCAAGAGCGTGGGCGTGATGGGCGATGGCCGTACCTACGACTATGTCGTGGCCTTGCGTGCCGTGCAAACCAGCGACTTCATGACCGCGGACTGGGCCGAGCTGCCCTACGCGTTGCTGAAGAAGGTGTCCGGGCGCATCATCAACGAAGTGCGCGGCATCAACCGCGTCACCTACGACGTGTCCAGCAAGCCACCGGCTACGATTGAGTGGGAATAAATCCGGGAATAATTCTGCAATGGGAGGTCTGACATGCGCGGTCTGTTTGGAGTCGTCGGTCTGCTGCTGACGCTGGCCATCATTGGCGTGCTGGCCAAAAAGCAAATGGGAGCGCTGACCACCGTAGCGCCGCCCGCAGGGTTCGCCAGTGCACCGGCCGGTGCCACGGTGCAGCAACAAAGCCAGTTGATCCAGCAGCAGGTCAAGCAAAGCGTGGAAGCCCAGATGCAGCAGGCACGGCCCATGCCAGATGAAAAATAGAGCACAGCCAAAAGTGCATCTAGCCCTCGTGAACATTGCGTAAGAAGCTATCAAAATGGTAGCAAACCCGCGTGACATGGCATTCATGCACTTGGCGCTCGAACAGGCCCAAGCCGCTGCGGCGGCGGGTGAAGTGCCGGTGGGGGCCGTGCTTGTCAAAGACGGCCAGATCATCGCCACGGGCCGCAACGCACCCATAGGCGCCCACGACCCCACAGCCCACGCCGAGATCCTCGCCCTGCGAGCAGCAGCTCAGGTTCTGGGGAATTACCGCCTGGATGGCTGCGAACTGTTCGTCACGCTGGAGCCCTGCGCCATGTGCAGCGGCGCCATGCTGCATGCGCGCTTGGCACGTGTGGTGTTTGGCGCTGCGGACGCCAAGACCGGCGCGGCAGGTTCGGTGGTCAACCTGTTTGCCAATACCCATCTCAACCACCAAACCCAGGTGGAGGGTGGTGTGCAAAGCGACGCCTGCGCAGCGCTGTTGCAATCATTCTTTCAAACCAAGCGTGACGAGAAAGCGCAGGAGAAGAGGGCGCTGCACCCACTGCGGGATGACGCCGTGCGGACCCCAGATGCGCATTTTGCGGGCCTTCCGGATTACCCTTGGGCCGCAAAATATGTAAGCGATCTACCTACCCTGGCTGGTCTGCGCATGCACTACCTCGATGAGGGTCCCCAAGACGCGGAGTGCACCTACCTCTGCCTGCACGGTAACCCCGCCTGGAGCTACCTGTACCGCAAGATGATTCCGGTGTTTTTGCAAGCGGGGCATCGCATCGTGGCGCCTGATCTGATTGGTTTTGGCAAGAGCGACAAGCCCAAAAAAGAGTCTGCCCACAGTTTTGGATTTCACCGCCAAACCTTGCTGGATTTGGTACAGCGCTTGGACCTGCACCGTATCGTTCTGGTTGTGCAGGACTGGGGCGGTTTGTTGGGCCTGACGCTGCCCATGGCCATGCCGCAGCGATTCAACGGTTTGCTGGTCATGAACACCACACTGGCCACGGGCGACACACCCTTGTCGCAGGGCTTCCTGGCTTGGCGCGAGATGTGCGCAAAGCAACCCGAATTCAACATCGCGCGCCTGTTTGCGCGGGGCAATCCGCATATGTCCGCAGCAGAGTGTGCTGCCTACGCAGCACCGTTCCCTGACAAAGGCCACCGCGCTGCCACGCGCGCGTTTCCTGCCATGGTGCCAGATGGTGAAGCATCGGACGGTGCGGCATTGTCGCGCTCTGCCCGTGACTTTTGGCAGAGCGGTTGGAAGGGCCAAACCATGATGGCCATTGGTCTGCAAGACCCCGTTATGGGGGCGTCGGTCATGGAGCAGTTGCGGCAATTCATACGGGGATGCCCGGAGCCCCTTTATTTTGAGGAAGGCGGGCACTTTCTACAGGAAGTGGGGGAGCCCATTGCACAGGCGGCCAGCCGTTTCTTTGGTGTCACCTAGACGGATTTCCGAGGGTTGAGGGGGATCCCGGTAAAAGTGCAAGGGGATTTTTCAAATGTTTTGTCTTTGTTTTGGTCGTTTGCCAACATTTTCGTTATTGGTGGTGCACAATGTTTGAAAAGACAACCGGCAGACAGCCAACCACTCGTAGTTTGAATGCATACCGATACTGACACGCTGCATTTCCTGGATGACGAAAGCGAAGCCGGCGTCACTGCGGGACTGGTCTGGCGCCTGATGGTTATCGATGACGAGCCAGATGTCCACCGAGCAACGACATTTGCATTGGCTGGCGTAAAAATTCTGGGTCGACCCTTGCAGTTTTTGCATGCCTACTCGGCGGCTGAAGCAACCCTTTTGCTGGGCTCAGAGCCCGACGTGGCAGTAGTGCTGCTGGATGTGGTTATGGAGCGCGAGGATGCGGGTCTGGCTTTGGTCAAGACCATTCGACAAGACCTGCGCTTGGCAGAGTTGCGCATCATCCTGCGCACGGGCCAACCGGGCTATGCACCCGAGATCGAAACCATCCACGATTTCGACATCAACGACTACAAAACCAAATCTGAACTCACACGTACCAAGTTGTATGCCACGGTGACGGCAGCCGTACGGGCTTATGAGCAGATTCGCAAGCTGGACCAACTGGCGTTTTACGACCGCTTGTGCAGCCTGCCCAATCGCAATAAGTTTATTGACCTCAGTGATGAACGCCTGGCTTCGAAGCAATTCACGTCCGATGTGATCGCTATTTTGGACATCGACGATTTCTCCGAGATCAACGATGCGCTGGGCCACCAGCAGGGAGACCGTTTGTTGCAGGCCGTGGCGGAACGCTTGAAGCTGGAACTCGGCTCCGACGTGATCTTGGCGCGCTTGGGCGGCGATACATTCGGCTTAATGGGCGACAGCTGCGTGCTGGACCCGTTGGCGGTGTTGGATTTGTTCCGTGCGCCTTTCAGCGTGCAAGACGACTCCATGGTCGTCACCGCAACCATGGGGCTGACACAAGAACTCGGCGCTGGCATTGCGGGGCGCGATGCCTTGAAAGATGCCAATATCGCGTTGAAGCTGGCGAAAAAAAACCGGCGTGGCGGGTTTGTGATGTTTTCCGCCAAGATGGGCGCTGACATCCGCGAACGTGTGCGCCTGTTGCAGGCTTTGCGCCACGCGGTCGAGAGCGAACGCCTGTTCGTGGTCTACCAGCCGCAAGTGAATCTTGTCAGTGGAAAATTGGTCGGTGTTGAAGCACTGATACGCTGGCGCAATGAGGATGGAAGTTTTGTGCCACCGGACCGTTTCATTCCGCTGGCTGAGGCTTCGGGAATGATCGTAGCCATTGGCGACTGGGTGCTGCGTGTGTCCTGCCTGGAGTTGGCGCGCCTACAAGCTCTGGGGCTGCCAGAGTTGCGCATGTCGGTCAATGTTTCGCAAATCCAGTTCCGCCACCCGGGCTTCCTGGACAAATTGCGTTCTGCACTGACGGACACTGGCATCAATCCCAAATGCCTGGAGCTAGAAATCACCGAATCGGTTGCCATGGAAGACCCGGACTTCATGCTGGAGACTTTGCACAAGGTTCGCAAGATGGACATCTCCATCGCCATCGACGATTTCGGTACCGGCTATTCATCGCTGAGCCATTTGCGTCAATTACCTATTGACCGGCTCAAGATTGATCGTGCCTTCGTTACCGAATTGAACAGTGCCGTGATGGGCGGGCATATTGCCTCCATGGTGATTGAGTTGGGGCGCAACCTCAACCTGACCGTGATCGCTGAAGGCATCGAAGAAGAAGAGCAGGCCCAAACCCTGCTGAAGATGGGCTGCCATGAGGGCCAAGGCTATTTGTACGCCAAGCCCATGGTTTCACAGCAGCTGGTGCAATGGATTCAGGACCGCGGCGCTGCAGGCTAAATCGTCAAAGCCGCCCTCACTGCCCGATAATAGAGCGGTGAAAAAACACATTTACATCTATTCCCCATCCGGTGCGGTGCGCGACAAGGCCGCCTTCAAACGCGGCGTGCGTCGCCTGCAATCCCTAGGCCACGAAGTGGAGGTCGATGCCGATGCATTGAGCAGCCATATGCGCTTTGCCGGCGATGACACAACCCGACTTGCTGCCATCCACCGGGCAGCTGCGAGTGGCGCTGATGTGGCCCTGATCTCAAGGGGTGGATATGGCCTAACACGCATCCTTGGCGGCATCCGCTACAAAGCGCTGGCCAAGGCTATCGAACACGGTACGCAATTTGTAGGTATCAGCGACTTTACGGCGCTGCAACTCGCCTTGCTGACGAAAACCGGTAGTACGACCTGGGCGGGCCCTGCGCTGTGCGAAAGCTTTGGCGTAGGTGGCAAACCCGATGCTTTGGACGGCCATGGACTTGCCGAGGCACAGGTTTCCGATGACATCATGGAAGATTGTTTCAACGATATGCTGACGGGGCAGGGCGAGGGCACAGGTTGGCGGCAAAACCGCGAAGCCGGTGCACCACAAGACGCGATTGTGCGGGTCAAAGATGCCACGATTTGGGGCGGCAATTTGGCCATGCTGAGTTCGTTACTCGGAACCGAGTATTTCCCTGATATCAAGGGAGGCATTTTGTTCCTGGAAGACGTCGGCGAGCACCCGTATCGCATTGAGCGCCTGTTGACCCAGTTGCTACACGCCGGGGTTTTGGCTAAACAGAAAGCGATCCTGTTGGGGCAATTCACCGAATATAAACTGTCAACACACGATAAGGGATTCACATTGCAATCGGTTGTACAGTGGCTGCGCACCCAAACCAAAACGCCGATTTTGACGAATCTGCCCTACGGACATGTGGCTACAAAAGTCCTGTTGCCGGTAGGCGCCAAGGCAGATCTGTTGGCGGAGGGGCGCGATGTCATGCTGGTTTGGGGGCATCTACACCAACATTCGCACCACCATTCGCACGGCCATCACCACTGATCGCCACCGGGCACCGCGCCGCGGTTGGTCAACCCAAATTGTTGGGCCGCGACGTGAGCGCCTTGGGCAATAACCCTCGGAACATATCGCTGATTTCATCCAGCTTGCGCCGGGCTTTTGCCTCGCCAGAAATGGCCGAAATGGCAGCCATCACGTCGCCACGCAGGTACCAAAGATCGTGCAAATCATTGGCATAGGTAACCTTCAGCTCCAGCTTGGAGGCAGTAGAAGCGCCTGACTCGCCCAGTCCATTCAACATGGCTTCACGAATGTCCTCCAGTGCAGACTGCACCCGAGCCGCGTGACCACTGCCTTGCCCATTGAAAATATTTTGCACCCCCGTTACCAGGGACGAAGGAATCCAACTCATTTTTATTACTTTATAGACAAAGTTGATGCACCTTATCAAACATTGCCCCTTTTGGGCAATAGGTACATGCGTGCAGAGGCGTATTTACAACTGTCGGCTGTAGAAAAGCGGTCGCTACATGTCCATTCTGCATTTTTGGAGCGAATGCTGTCTGGTTCTCAAGACTGCTGCAATGCCCTAAACTCTGCCTCTAGACATGAATCGGAACTATCGGGAATGGGCGTTCAAACCACCGTCGTATTTACAGACTTGCATGGCAGCACGGCGGTGTTTGAGGCTTTGGGTAATGCTCTGGCAACCGAGACAGTGACCGAGATTACGACCCGTATTGCCCAGCAGTGTGTTCAAAACGGCGGCCGTGTTGTTAAGACTTTGGGCGATGGAGTATTGGCCATGTTTCCCGACGGCCAAAGCGCCATCAATGCTGTCGTAGAAATCCAGAGAACCCATTCCAGTCGACTACTGCGTTTAGACCCAGAGTTGCGCATGCCCATGCGTATTGGGGTGGCTAGCGGTGAAGTAGAAATCGTCGCGGGTGACTGCTACGGCGATGCCGTTAATGTCGCATCCAGACTCTGTGATCTTTGCGGACCCTACCAAATATGGGCCAACGCTGCGGCTTTGGTGTTGGCCAGAGAATCCCAAGGCACCAGTTTTCGCGTTTTAGGTCCCATCAATATCCGTGGACGCGCAGAGCCGTGTACCGTTTACCAAATCGAATGGCACGAAGACGTCGCGTCCGACTTCCTCACAATGCAAGGGGCGTTGGATCCAGCGCAGGTCTCGGGTGAACGCGACGCTTTAGGCCGCGAAGTAGAACTCACGTGGTCCGGCAATACCCGGCGTTTTCGGTCCTTTGAGCTACCCGTCCAGTTGGGCCGTGTGCGCGACGCAGACTTTGTCGTCGATGACCCCCGTGTATCCCGTGTCCATGCTCGGCTGGAGTGGCGCAACGGGAGCGTGGTCTTTGTGGACGCCAGCAGCTACGGGAGCTGGGTCCGGTTTTCAGGAACTACCGGTTCCGACGTGTTGCTACGCCGCGCGGAGTGCGTATTGCATGGCAGAGGTGAGCTCGCATTGGGCGCCTCCTTTGCAGATGCCAGCGTACCAACGGTTTCTTTTTCGATTCTCTAAAGGGGTTGACCTGAATCACAGATCCCATACGACTATTAACTTAACATAATATACATCGTATAAAGTACGAATTCAACTCACCAACCACCTTTGCGCTGGCCGCGCACCCCGGCGGCGATCAGCAAAACAGTATCGTCGCGCTGTACCTGTCTAGCAAAATCGATAGCCGTTAAGCCCTTCGCATTCTTTAGCGTGGGATCAGCACCTGCGTCGATCAGCAGCTTCACGGCATCATTGGTGCCATACCGGGCGGCCATCATCAAGGGGGTACTGCCGTTAGGGGATGCGGCGTCAATATAAGCGTGGTTGTCCAGCAGCAGGCGCATGACGGCGACATGGCCACCGGTCGCGGCGTAATGCAATGGCGCCCAGCCTGGCTTGTTGACATCGGCATCACGTGTTACCAGCAGCTTGCAAATATCCGAGTAACCCTTGAGTGCCGCCAGCATTAACGCACTTTCGTCCTGTGCGGTACGCACCTCAACCTGCGTTAAGGGGCTTTCCAATAGGACCGTGGCAACGTTGAGCGATGGCTCGCGCAGCGCCACAATCAGGGCTGGATTGCCTTTCGAGTCGACGGTATTGGGATCAAAACCGCGCTTCAGCAATGTCCTTACCGCAGCCGCATCATCACGCTGCAGAGCTGCGAAGAAATCGTCATAAGAGCCAGAATTAGCAATGGAAAATCCAAACAAAACATATAGATATACGACATATCTAAGGTAAATTCTCATGACTGAACACCGGCAAACAGGCGGGTAAAGTTGCGACTGGTAACCTCTGCAATCTCTTCCACGCTGCAATTTCTCAGGACGGCCAACTGTTTGGCGACATAGGGTACGTAGGACGGATTGTTGGTCTTGCCCCGGTACGGCACTGGTGCCAAATAAGGGCTGTCAGTTTCGATGAGCAGGCGATCCATGGGCACCCAAGTCGCCACGTCGCGTAGATCCTGTGCCGTCTTGAAGGTCAATATCCCCGAGAATGAAATGTAAAACCCCAACTCCAGGGCTTGGCGCGCTACGTGTTCATTCTCGGTAAAGCAGTGAAACACACCGCCCGCAGACCCGGCGCTGCCATCATCACCCTCCTCCCGCAAAATGGCCAACGTGTCGTCGGAAGCGCTGCGGGTATGGATGACCAGCGGTTTTTGCAACTGCCGCGCAGCCCGAATATGGGTGCGAAAACGCTCGCGCTGCCAGTGCATGTCGGCATGGGTTCTGTCGCCCAGCCGGTAGTAATCCAGTCCGGTCTCGCCAATCGCGACCACGCGGGGAAGTTGCCCACGCTGCAGCAGATCGTCCAACGTGGGCTCGGTCACGCCCTCGTTGTCTGGGTGCACGCCAACGCTAGACCAGAAGTTGTCGTATTGCAGCGCAAGCTGGTGGACGTCGTTGAATTCTTCCAGTGTTGTGCAGATACACAGGGCGCGGCCTACCTGTGCATCGGCCATGGCCTGGCGGATGGCAGGCATGGACGCGACCAGCTCTGGAAAGGTCAGATGGCAGTGGGAGTCAGTGAACATGGGTTGCGCCAGCAGGTGGCGCTGTTTCCGGAACTACAGTGGAGAAAGACTCAAATGGTCTGCGTGGGGCGCTCAGACGCCATGTGGGCGCCCAAAATCTCTTCAATCTTCAGTTTGAGTGCGCGCGACTTTTCATCTTTGGGAAAAGTGATACCAACGCCTTGTGTACGCCCACCTGCCGCTTTTGCCGGTGTTACCCAGGCCACTTTGCCCGCCACCGGGTATCGCTGCATGTCTTCCGGTAACGAAAGCAAGACATACACATCGTCACCCAACACATATTCCCGCGCGGTGGGAATGAACACGCCGCCCTCGGCAAAGATCGGAATGTAAGCGGCGTACAGCGCAGCTTTTTCCTTGATGGACAGCTGGATGACGCTGGGTCTTGGGGGGGTAGTGGGGGCTGTGCTCATGGTGCTGATTTAGTGTACAGAGTTTAAGACCGATTTAGCCTGCCCCACAAGGGCTTCGAGCATCAAGCCCGCGCTAAACGGGTGGTCCATGGTGCGCATGCTGCGAGAAAGAGCCTTGGCCCATTCACTCAGCGCCGCCAAGGGAGCGTTAGAGGTTAAGTCAACCGCCGCAAAAAAACGGGGTGCAGCACCCGCGCGCACCGCCATCAGATCGTGGCACAGCTTGTGCAAAGCATCGATGGTCTGGGGCAAGGTCCAGTCCTTGAAGAAAGCCGTATCTCCACGCGCAACCGCCTTGGGTAACGAGGACCACGCAACCGGGTCGCGGCCCGATGCAGCAAATGCGGCAGCATCTTCAGGCCTGCCGCCCATGGCTTTGAGCAGCAACTGGGCTTGCCCAGCATCAAACCCGCGGGATTGCAACCACTGCAGGCTGGATTGTGCGTCAGGCCAGTGCATGGCGTGGCCCAAACAGCGGCTGCGAATGGTGGGCAACAGTTGATGGGCAGACTCGCTGGCCAATACAAATTTCACATCGCCCGGCGGCTCTTCCAAGGTTTTCAACAAGGCGTTAGCAGTGATATTGTTCATCTGTTCCGCCGGAAATACCAACACCACCTTGCCACGCCCCCGGGCACTGGTGCGCTGCGAAAACTCCACGGTGTCGCGCATGGCATCCACCCGAATCTCTTTGCTGGCTTTGCGCTTTTTGTCGTCAATCTCGGTTTGCGCCTTTTCGCCCAATGGCCAACCCAGTTCCAGCAAGGTGGTTTCCGGCATCAGCACGCACAGATCGGCGTGGGTGCGCACGTCAATGGCGTGGCAACTGCCGCATACGCCACAGGCCCCGCCCTCGCCCGGCTGTTCACACAACCAGGCCCGCGCTAACTCCATCGCCAAACCATATTGGCCCAAGCCGGACGGGCCATGCAGCAACCAGGCGTGGCCGCGCTGGGCCAACAGCGACTTGGCCTGTGCCGCAATCCACGGTGGGGGCGCAGCAACAGCCGCTTCATCCGTCATGGCAAAAAGCCCTTGTCACGCACGGCCTGCAACACATCCCGACCTACGGCCTCGGGCGTTTGATCGGCATGGACTCGGGTGAAACGGACAGGATCGGCCGCCAGGCGCTTGGCATAACCACCAGCCACCTGCTCGAAAAAGGCCAAGGGCTGCGATTCAAAACGGTCCGGCACACGGGCATTGCTGAGACGCTGAGCCGCCACACTGGCGGGCAGGTCAAACCAGATGGTCAGGTTGGGTTGTAAAGGGTTGCCCAATCCCGCCGACTCACCTTGAGCTGCCCTGCCCTGCACCCATTCTTCCAGCACCAGCAGCGTCTGCCAGTCAAAGCCGCGCCCCGCGCCCTGGTAGGCGAAAGTGGCATCGGTAAAGCGGTCACACAACAACACCTCGCCTCGGGCCAGCGCTGGCAGGATGACTTTCTGCAAATGGTCGCGCCGCGCGGCAAACACCAACAGGGCTTCGGTCATCGCGTCCATGGGGTCGTTCAAGACCATCTGGCGCAACTGCTCGGCCAGTGGCGTTCCGCCCGGTTCACGCGTCAAGGTGACGACATGGCCTTGCGCCCTGAAGGCTTGGGCCAGGCTGTCGATGTGTGTGGACTTTCCGGCGCCGTCAATGCCCTCAAAGCTGATGAAATGTCCTTTCGTTGCCTGGGTTGTCACTGCTTTATCTTCCGCGCTGGTATTTGTTAACCGCTCTATTGTGCGCGTCCAGCGTTGTGCTGAACTGGCTGCTGCCGTCGCCACGCGCCACAAAGTAAAGTGCTTTGGATGGCGAGGGTTGCACCGCCGCCAGCAAGGATGCCTTGCCCGGCAGCGCGATCGGCGTGGGCGGCAGGCCGACGCGGGTGTAGGTGTTCCACGGCGTATCGGTCAGCAGGTCTTTTTTGCGCAAATTGCCATCAAATGCTTCACCCAAACCGTAGATCACAGTGGGGTCCGTCTGCAAGCGCATACCGATGGCCAAGCGGTTGCTGAACACCGCAGCAATGGCGGGCCGGTCGTTGGCTGTACCGGTTTCCTTTTCCACAATGCTGGCCAGTATCAGCGCCTGCTCCGGGGTGACTAACGGTGACTGGGGGGCACGTTGCGCCCAGGCTGCTGCGAGGCGTTTGTCCATGGCCCGCATGGCACGTTTCAGCACCGCCAGATCGCTTGAACCCTTGCTGTAGGTATAGGTATCGGGGAAGAAATGGCCCTCGGCCGACACCCCCGGTTGGCCCAACTGGTTCATGATATCGCCCGGGGACAGCGCCAGCGAATCGGGCTTGAGTTGCTCGGCCTTTTGCAAGGCATCGCGCACCTGGCGGAAGGTCCAACCCTCAACCAAGGTGACGCTGCGCAGTGCCTCCTCACCGCGCACCAGCTTTTGCAGCAGGCTGATCGGAGTTGTTGCGCGATCCAGCTCGTAACTACCTGCCCGGATCAGACGAGATTGGCCCGACAGACGAAACCAGGCGTGCAGCAACAAGGGGTTGGTTGGCACCCCAGACTGAACCACCGCCTGCGCCACATCGCGGGCGCCCAGCCCCGGTTCGATAGACAGATCGACTGTTGCGGTTGGCAAGTCAAACGGCTGGTTTAACCAGACGTAAGCCGCCCCGGTTGCAGCCAGGGCAAATGCCATTACCAAGGTGAAGAAAAAGCGCACAGCCTTACAAGCCCAGTGAAATCATGGAAGGAATGATAATTCAGCGCATGAACACGACGACTCTGCACCCATCCATTCCCAACACGGTGATACCCGCGCTGAACGGAGTGGCGCCGCTCACGCACTTGGGGCTTATCAAAATCGAAGGCGAAGACGCCGCCAAGTTTATCCACGGCCAACTCACCCACGATTTTTCGTTGCTCGATTTGCACACCGCGCGTCTGGCCGCTTTTTGCTCCGTTAAGGGTCGCATGCAGGCCAGCTTTATCGGCTTCAAGCGCAGCGCCACCGAGATTTTGTTGGTCTGCAGCAAAGACCTTTTGCCCACCACGCTCAAGCGCCTGTCCATGTTCGTCATGCGAGCCAAGGCCAAGCTCAGCGATGCCAGTGGTGAGTTTGAATTGTTTGGTTTATTGGGGGATGCTACAAAACCAATAGCGGGCTACGTAGATTTTGCGTGGGCTAGGGCCGATATTGGCCTAAGCACCTTCATCAACCTGTACCCAGCGGACGGCGTGGCACGCCAATTGTGCGTTGCGCCGGTCGGCACGCCACCACCCGTGGGCCAGCCCTTGTCGCCCGCGCTCTGGCTGTGGACCGAAGTGCGTAGCGGTGTGGCCACGCTCTCCACGCCCGTGTTCGAGGCCTTTGTGCCGCAAATGCTCAACTACGAATCGGTTGGTGGCGTCAATTTCAAGAAGGGTTGTTACCCTGGCCAGGAAATCGTGGCGCGCAGCCAGTTTCGTGGCACCTTGAAGCGCCGGGCCTTTGTCGTGCATGCCGACACCCCGATGGCTGCGGGGGACGAAGTGTTTGGCGCCGATGACAACAGCCAGCCGGTTGCAACCGTCGTACAAGCGGCGCCAGCACCACAAGGCGGCTTCGACGCGATTGTGTCGGCCCAATTGTCTGCCGTGGAGCGCGGCGCCTTGCACCACGGATCCATCGATGGACAAGTCCTGCAAATCTTGCCTTTGCCTTACGCCTTGCTCGACGACATTTGATGCCATCGCTACGCAAACGCTCAATTTGCAGGTAAATTGCAACAGTGGGTGATTGGGCCTTCATAATTGAGCCAAAATCCCACCAACTGTCTAGAAGGGCTTGGTACCAAAGATGACAAAACCGATAAGTAAAGATGAGGCGTTTGCCCGGCTGGGTGCGATTACCCGGGAAATGCACGAGGCCTTCAGTGTCTTGGGTGGTAGCAATGAATTGCACGATGTCGTAGAAGAGTTTCCCAATGCACGGGAACGCCTGGCCCACGTCGGTAAGATGACCGAAAACGCGGCCAACACCGTACTCAACCTCGTCGATGCTGCAAAACCCGAGTGTGATGATTTGGTCAAGCGCGGTGATGAACTAAGCCAATCCCTCAACCGGATGGCCGCCTCGGAAGACTTGACGGTGGAACGCGCCCGCGCGCTGATGGGCGTCTGCGCGAAATTTGCCGAACGCACGTCTGAATTTGCCGGCAAGCAGGGTTCCATCCTCAGCGACATCATGATGGCGCAAGACTTTCAGGATCTGTCTGGCCAGGTGATCAAAAAGGTCATCGACATCATTAACCGCACCGAACTGCAATTGGTGCAACTGCTGGTCGACAGCGCGCCTAATCAGCCGCCGAAGGAGGAAGTGGAATTCACGGGAGAGACCCACCAGCTGCAGGGTCCGCAAGCGACGGAAGCGGCCCTGGCACAGAACGATGTGGACGATCTGCTGGCCTCTCTGGGCTTCTAAAAGCTTTTTTATCTCAGGGGCAGCACCATTTCGATGTGCTGTATTCCTGCTTCTTCGAACACCAACCCCCGGGCCACAAAACCCAAGCGCGTATAGAAACCCTCGGCACTGCATTGCGCGTGCAGCATGACCTCACGATCGCCCCGCTGGCGGGCTGCATTCACTAAACCCACCAACACATCTCGCCCAAGCCGGGAGCCCCGCAGGCCCCGATCCACGGCCATGCGTCCAATGCGGCCCACCTGCGGCGCATGCTGCAACAAACGCCCCGTAGCCACCGGACGGCCGAGCTTGTTGCTGACCAGCGCGTGCACGGCGGTGGCGTCCGCATCGTCCCATACCATGTGGGCGCCTATGCCCTGCTCTTGCACAAAAACATCGGTACGCAGGGTAGACGCTTGCTCGCGCACGCTGTCCCAAGCCCCCACCTGCAAGTCCGTCACGGGCTCACCGGCCTCATACGCCTCAAAAACAGCGCGCAGCGCTGCAGGAACGGGTTGCGATGTCTGGGTGGCCGGATTGGCATACACGTAGAGCAGTTCGCTGGTAATCAACAAGGTGTCGCCCCTGAAGATAGCGCCTTCGAACAACACGGATGAGGTGCCGATGCGGGCACAACGCAGGCCCACATCAATGTTGTCGTCATAACGGGCGGAGCTGTGGTATTCCACGCTCGCCTTCTTGACAAACAGATCTCCGCCAAGCGCATGCAATGTGGCCTCATAAGGCAGCGCCAGCCGGCGCCAGTAGTCAGATATGGCGGTGTCGAAATACATCAGGTAGTGGGCGTTGAAGACAATTTTCTGCATGTCCACCTCGGCCCAGCGCACCTGCAGGCGGTGCAAGTTGCGGAAGTCTGCTCGTCGGGTACTCGCCATTTACACCATCTCCTTGAATGCATTGCTTAAAGCGTGGGCCGCGTCGGCATGGGCCATGGCGGCCTCTGGTATAGCGCGGCCCATCTTGATGAATTCGTGCACCACGCCACGGTAAATTTCAAGTTCTACCGGAACGCCCGCCATGCGCAGGCGGTCGGCGTAATGCACGCCTTCATCCACCAACGGGTCGCACTCGGCCAGGCCCAACCAAGCTGGGGCGACGCCTTCCAGCTGCACCGGCTGGCCGGTCGCATCAACACCGTCTAGCGGGGCAAAACGCCAGTCATCCCAATCGCCGGTAGAGCGCAGGTAGTGGTTAAAGAAATACTGTATGTGCGACGCTTCCAGCACAAAACCATCGGCAAACATGCGGTGCGAATCGGTCTGCTGGTGGGCCGCAGTGCCCGGATAGAACAACAGTTGCAGAGCCAGTGGAATATTGTCGTTGCGCGCCAGAATCGCGCAGACCGCTGCGAGCGTGCCACCTGCGCTGTCGCCACCGACTGCAACGTGCGTGCTCAGTATGTTGTGCGCCGCACCCTGCCCGACCACCCATTGCACAACATCCCAGGCGTCATCCACCGCGGTTGGAAACTTGTATTCCGGCGCCAACCGGTAGTCAACCGACAGCACGGCGCACTGTGCGCGATGTGCCAGTTGGCGGCACAAGCCATCATGCGTTTCCACACTGCCGATCGTAAAACCACCACCATGAAAATACACCAGCACCGGAAGGCGCTCTTGGCTGGGCGCCACCAAGCGCACGGGAATGGCATACCCGTCTCGGGTGGTGACGTGAAAATTTTCAACCCGCACCATGGGCTGCAAGGGCAGCTCCAGCACATCGGCTCCGGCCGCATACGCGGCGCGTGCCTGCACTGGCGTCAGGCTATGCAGCGGCGGGTGACCTGCCCGGACCATGCGCTCTAGCACACCGCGCATGGCGGGTGTCAGCAAGGCCTGGGGGTTACGTGGGTGACTCATGGTTTTTTGGGTTCTTGCTACAGTGCAGCTTTCAATCCTAACCCCAAACACGCCATGGCTTTGATCTACTACATCACCCAGGTTCAGTTCGATTTTGGCGCCGTCAAGCTGCTCAAGCAGGAGTGTGAACGCGTGGGCATCACCCGCCCTTTGATCGTCACCGATGCGGGCGTCAAGGCCGCTGGTGTGTTGCAAAAAGCCTTGGACGCCCTGCCCGGCTTGCTGGTTGCCGTGTTTGACCAGACCCCCTCCAACCCGACCGAGGCCGCAGTACGCGCCGCAGTTGAGGTCTACAAGGCCAACCAGTGCAACGGCCTGATTGCGGTCGGCGGCGGCTCTGCCATCGACTGTGCAAAAGGCGTTGCCATCGCTGCCACGCACGCAGGGCCTTTGACCCACTACGCAACCATCTTGGGCGGCTCACCCCGCATCACCGAGCGCGTGGCGCCCATCATCGCCGTGCCCACTACCAGCGGCACTGGCAGCGAAGTGGCGCGCGGCGCCATCCTCATCGTGGATGACCACCGCAAGCTGGGCTTTCACTCCTGGCACCTGGTGCCCAAGACCGCCATTTGCGACCCTGAGCTGACGTTTGGCCTGCCACCCAAGCTGACCGCCGCCACCGGCATGGACGCCATCGCCCATTGCATGGAAACCTTTATGGCGCCAGCCTTCAACCCGCCCGCTGACGGCATTGCGCTGGACGGCCTGCAACGTGGATGGAGCAGCATCGAACGCGCCACCAAGGACGGCCAGGACCGCGAAGCGCGACAGAACATGATGAGTGCGTCCATGCAGGGTGCCATGGCGTTCCAGAAGGGTTTGGGCTGCGTGCACTCTTTGAGCCACAGCCTGGGTGGCGTGGACCCGCGCCTGCACCACGGCACCCTCAACGCCATGTTTTTGCCAGCCGTGATTGCGTTCAACTCGGCCGCAGAGTCCATCCAGAAGGAGAACCGTCTGCAACGCATGGCCCATGCCATGGGCCTACCATCGGCCAGTGACATTGGCACTGCCATCAAGGACATGAATGCCAGGTTGGGCCTGCCCACCGGCTTGACCGCCATGGGTGTGGATGGCAGCATGTTCGACCAGATCATCGTCGGGGCTATGGCGGACCATTGCCACAAGACCAACCCACGCATTGCGACGGAAGACGAATACCGTGAGATGCTGACGCAAGCGTTATAAAGCGCAACCTAAACCGCCACCCACCCAACCCACCCAACCCAGGCAACCAGGCAACCAGGCAACCAGGCAACCCATTTATTCACAGGAAATCACCATGGCAACCGTTCGCGAAGGTAACAAGTCCGTTTTGTTGGTCGTCGATGTGCAGGTCAGCGTCGTCAAGGGCGCGTGGGAAGCGTCCCGCGTCGTTGGCAATGTGGCTCTGGCGGTGGAGCGGGCTCGCGCCCACGGCGTGCCGGTTATCTGGGTGCAACACGCAGACGAAGACCTGGTGAAAGACAGCCCCGGCTGGCAGTGGGCGCCCGAGCTGGTGCCGGCTGCAGCCGAGTTGTTGATCCATAAAAACTTCAACTCTTCGTTTGAGCACACACCGTTGGATGCAGAGCTGGCCAAGCTGGGCACCACCCATATCGTGCTGGCGGGTTGTGCCACCAACTGGTGTATTCGCGCCACGGCCTATGGCGCGCTTGAGCGTGGCTATGACCTCACCCTGGTCAAAGACGCCCACACCACCAAAAGCATGGATTTGGAGAATGGTGCGAAACTGGACGCGGCGATGCTGGTGCAAGACCTCAACATCGCCATGACCTGGCTGAGCTATCCGGGCCGCAAGAATGCCACGGCCAAGGCGCAAGAGCTTGTCTTCGCCTGCGAACCCGTCGAATCCTCCACCTCATAGGGCCTGAACGCGCCCCAGATCGGGCTTGTCCAGCCAGGCGG
>NZ_JANXUQ010000051.1 GCF_025356155.1 Rhodoferax sp.
CCACGCCTGCACACAGCATGCGCACCACCTCCGCAATCAGCGTGGCGTGGTGGGCGCGAGCCAGTTCGGGCGTGAACGCCACATCGTTCAGGCGCGGGGCCGCGTCGCCATGGGCGTCGGTTACCAGTTCCATCAGCAGCACGCCATCGTGAAAGTTATACGGTTGCGGCACGCGCACACCGGCAGCAGCCAGGCGGTACAGCGCATCCACCTCGGCACTTTGCCAGGCGGCCTCTTGCTCTTGGCGGCCAAATTTGCTGCCTTTGGCCATGGCGCGTGCCGAGCGTGAGTTTTTGACCTTGCGGTTTTCGGTGTAGTCCACGGCCTGGCGAAAGCTGCGGTTGTTGGCCTCTTTGTAGATCTTGGCGCAGCGGGTTTCATCGCCGCAGCGCACCACAAATACCAGGGCTTCTTTACCGCTCATCAACTGGCGCACAACGCTGTCGATCAGGCCCTCTTCAACAAGGGATTGCAGTCGGGGTGGTGGTTTCATGTATGGAGTTTACGCATGGTGTATCTGCATGGATTGTCGCCTGTGCCACAGCGTACGGCAGCGAACAGAATAGTTGATCAGCCAATCGCATCATGGCCGTACCCCACCCAAAAGGAAACGCCATGCACCGCGTCACCACAGCCAACAGGACCGCGCTCTATCTCAAAGACTGGGGCGCTGGCGGGCCCGTCATCCTGGCACCGTCATCCAGCAAACCGGCGCCGAGGATGCCACGCTGGAGTGTGCCACGTCGTTTGCCACCACAGACTTCAGGGCGGATCTGGCGGCCTTTGGCGTGCCCACACTCATCATCCATGGCACGGCAGATAAGGCGGTGCCTATTGCCGCGTTGGTACGGGCCGAGCATGCCGCCATTGCACAATCAACGCTGATTGAATACCAGGGCTCGCCGCACGGCCTCTTTGCAACCGACAAACGTCGCCTCAGCGAGGATTTGCTGGCTTTTGTTCGGCGCTGAAGGCGCAGTACGAGGGTGGGGCCGAGTGAGTATCATTTGAAAGACTGGCTGCAAGCCTTCGTAAATGCTGAGTCATTCACTATCAAAAACAGATCAATCGGTGATTTCGCTGGACCTTTTTAACGACCTGCCGCCGTCGCCCGAAGCCGCGCAGATGCCGCTCGCTGCGGGTTCCGTGCTGCTGCGCGGTTTTGCGCAGAGCATGGACGCGGAGTTGCTGCGCGCCATAGATGCCGTCATCGTCCAGGCACCCCTGCGCCATATGCAAACGCCTGGTGGCTACACCATGTCGGTGGCCGCCACCAGTTGTGGATCGCTGGGCTGGGTGTCGGATTCCACTGGCTACCGCTACGCCGCGCTGGACCCCAGCTCGCGTCGGCCTTGGCCAGCCATGCCCGCGTGTTTCCTGGACTTGGCCCAGCGTGCCGCTGCGCAGGCCGGTTACGATAATTTTGTCCCCGAGTCTTGTCTGGTCAACACTTATACGCCCGGCGCCAAGCTGTCGTTGCACCAGGACAAGGATGAGAAAGACTTGACTGCGCCCATCGTGTCGGTCTCGCTGGGCTTGCCCGCAGTTTTTCTGTTTGGTGGAGCAAAACGGAGCGACAAACCCCAGCGTTACCGCTTGCTGCATGGCGATGTGGTGGTTTGGGGCGGACCGTCGCGCTTGGCCTACCACGGCGTGTTGCAGTTGGCCGATGGCGAACACGCGTTGCTAGGGCGCAGGCGCATCAATCTGACGTTTCGCCGCGTGCTGGTATGAGCGGCTTAACCGTAGGACGCGTTGCATTGTTGTAGCGCATCCGTAAGGTGCGGTGGCCTCTTGGCCTTTGGGCGTGACTTCTCGAAGGCGTTTAAAACTCTTCCAATGCCTAAGATGCCGGGGTGAAACAGGGGACGGAAATATAGGCCCGTTTAAGACGCATAGCGGTCATCGAGATTGCCAAAAAGCCTACATTCAGACGCTATAGCCGAAAGGCTAGGCTACTGTTCCGAGAGGTAGTACCGATGCGGTTAATTCTCCCCTATCTGGGCAATCAAGCTTCAAGTGAACCGAAATACGGAACGTAATTGGCGACCCGCGGACCAGCAGGCTTGATGCGCAGCACGCACTCACGAAGTTCACCTATGCCCATCCGACGAACGAGTTGTGCAAGTGTGCGGAACTCAGGCCCCACGAACCCTCTTTCCAATTGGCGAACTGCATGCTGCCGTATGCGTCCGACCTGTTCGTCTGCCAGGTCAGCATCACGCAAGCCACGCGCTGCTTTGTCTTTGAATATTTTCCCAAACGTAAATCGCTCGTCGGAGCAGACTAGATCTACAGCAATCGCAACGCACGCGAGGTCACCCTCTTTGAGGCCAACCAAGACCTGTTCCAAAACCGGATAGATCCACTTTCGCGCTCCTTGAGCAGCACGCAGCGGCTCCAGTTGACGCGGCAGCGAGACACCGAGGTCCTCCGCGTACCGTGCGTAGCGATAACGAATGCCATCAAGCGACCATTCCCCGGCACCGTTCAGATCAATCGTAGTTGTCATCTCGCTATGCATCGCTTACGCCCTATTGCTCCGCCCCAATGCCTTAGTTGTCGCAATGTGAGTCCAGGCTGCTTCGTCGACTCCAAGTTCGGGGAAAGCGAGTACAGCCGGATTGATTAGTTTCTCAACCACCTCGGCCATGACTTGGCCGAAGACTAGTTTCAATTCCTGGGCATTCTCTGTAGGACAGCAGGCAAGAGCTTCCCGCACTGCTTCATTCAGCGCGGCCATGGCGTCGATCCCACCGTCACGAACGGAGCGAGCGCAATTGATGGTGGGTGGTGTCATCTTTTAAGTGCTGTGTGACTAGCGTTCAGTTATGCCTACAGGCGGGAAACTGATGGAGTTTGCTGAATTTCCGCTTCCGCTTCCGCCCCTTTGCGGTAGATACGTCCTGGCTTGGCATCTGGGATGCCGGTACTACATCTTATTGTCAGCATTTGCATCGGATTCATCTTCGGATTCAGCTGCACGAAACGGATAAATAGTGATGCGCAGTTCCAGACCCAAATTGGCCATGCGAGCCAGATGATCTGGTCTTATGTTCGTGTGAAGGGGGGACTCCTCAAGTCCGCCATCAAAGCCATAGTCGAATGTCTTAGATGTGCAGGATCGCCAGAGCGCCTTGTGTTCAGAAGATAGCCCCTCAATTAGGAGCAGGAAGTACTCAGTACAGGCAACTGGATCGCCACTCAACGAGCCGTCAATCACTGGTTCGATCGACAGACGAAATCCACCCCCGACTTCTCCAGAATACAAAATATAAACCCTTCCACCAAAGCTCTCTGCAATGACCGCCAAATCTGTGGACGCCTCAAGCTCGAGATCCAGATTGAGGAAGGAAGCGGCAATGGAGTGATTATCGGACGTCACTGGGAATGGTTTGTTGGTGGATTTATGTATGGCAGCTTAACCGGATAGCACGTGAATCGGAATGTCGACTTACGCCCCATTTCAGAAGCAGTATGACCGGCAAGTGGGCTGATTTTTCTATTTCTAAGCCAGCGGAATATTGAGGATTAGCTTCCAATTCAACGGTTGCTGATGACCGCACTCTAGTTCTTTGCCACTCGCCAAAACACTGACATCCCCCATGTTCACGGACGGCCAAACAGTAACTCCATGTTCATGAGATTCAATTTCGAAATCGTCACCTTCTGAGGCGACTTCTGCACATAGTTCAAATGTCTCACCAGGGAGAAGCCAGAAATCCCGGCATTCTGGTTCGATATACATGACCATCGTCGTATCCGAATCGTTTGTAATGTTTGCTCGTTTTTTCATTTGACGACGTCAACGGTTTTGAAATGACCTTTTGCTTCGCACTGTATTGACTGACAGCTTTCGCCCCACAACCGACGATCCTCGTCCGGAATCGGGCATGCGATTTTCGCGCTGCAGTGGTCAAGATCATGCCGGATGCAAAGGCACCGGGGGCCATCGCTGTCACTGCAATGTTGCCCTTGACCAGGTGCAAGGCCATGCGGCGCTTCATGTGGATCAGTCCAATGACCCGTACGCCGTGGCCACAGCGGATGCCAGCCTGGCGTTGTTCAGCACCAACTGGATGTTGGCGGCCAGGCTGTCGCCCCCCGTCAACTCGCAGACCCTGGCCAGCAAAAACGGTGTCGATTCCTTGCCACCAATGCCCTGCGCCTGCGCTTCTTGCAGCGCCTGCTCCACAGCAGCATCGATGGCGGCGCGCGGCATCGCAAACGCGTGCGGGATCGGGTTGGCCACAACCATGCCACCGCGCAGACCCATGGCCCACTTCGCATGCATGACCCCGGCGATGGCCTGTGGCGTGTCGAGCTGGTAGTCCACCTTGAAGGCGCTGTCGCGGGTAAAGAAGGCCGGCAACCAGGGGGTTTGGTATCCGACCACCGGAACACCGTGCGTCTCCAGGTATTCCAGCGTCAGGCGCAGGTCGAGAATGGACTTGGCACCGGCGCAGACCACGGCCACCGGCGTTTGGGCAAGCTCCTGCAAATCTGCCGACACATCAAAGCTGTGCTCGGCACCGCGGTGCACGCCGCCGATGCCACCCGTGGCAAACACGCGGATGCCCGCCATGGCGGCAATCACCATGGTGGACGCCACCGTGGTCGCCCCAGTGGCACCCGCCGCCACGATAAAGGGAATATCACGCCGGCTGACCTTGGTCACACTGCGCCCCGTCGTTCCCAGTAGCTCTATCTCGGGCTCCGTCAGGCCCGCCTTGAGCCGCCCATTGACGATGGCGATGGTGGCTGGCACGGCGCCGTGCTTGCGCACCTCGGCCTCCACCTCCAGCGCCGTTGCCACATTCTGCGGATACGGCATGCCATGCGAAATGATGGTGGATTCCAGTGCTACCACGGGCTTGTTGTGCGCCAGCGCGTGGGCCACTTCGGGGTGGATGTCAAGATGGGAATTAGTCATAGTGGGATGGCATTGTGCATGCACTGTGCAACGGCTGTGGCCGACAGACCCGGGTGGTTGGCGTGCTCGCAAGCCAAGGTCAGCGCCGCACAGCCCAACGCAAAAGGTATAGCTGCGCGCAGGCCCTGCTGGTGCATAAATGCGTGCACCAGACCGGCCATCAAGGCGTCGCCTGCGCCAGTAACATTGACCACCACGCCGCAGGCCAGCGCGCCGTGCCAGCCCTGGCCTGCGTCGCCCGCGCTCCAGTAGACGCCACGTTCGCCCAGGCTCAGCACGACCTGTTCCACGCCCAGTGCGTGCAGGCATTGCGCGGCCCGCTGGATGTCGGCGTCATCGTGGATGTCAAACTGGCACAGCGCCTGTGCTTCCAGCCGGTTGACTTTCAGCAAATGCACATGGGCAAGCCAGGGCCGAATGCGCTGGCACTTGAAGGCCGACACCGCGTCAATAAAAACGGGCGAGGTCCCACGGGTGGCAAACAACCATTCCAGCGCCTGCGCGCTCACATTGCAGTCCACCACCAGCGCCGTGGCCTGTTGAACCCACGGCGCGCAGGGCGCCAGGCGTGCGGGGGTGATGCGTTCCAGAATGTCCATGTCGTTCACCGCAATCGCCATGTCGCCATCGGGGCCGTGCAGCGACAAATACGCCGAGGTGGCTTCACCTGCCAGCACCCAACTGCCGCGCATATCTACTCCGGCCTTGTGGGTTGCGTCCAGCAGGCTGCGTCCATACAGGTCGTCGCCCACGGCGGTCAATAAACGGGTGGTGTTGCCAAGGCGTGCCAGGTTTTCTGCGACGTTGCGGGCCACGCCGCCGGGCGCGCAGCGGATGCGGCCAGGGTTGGAGTCGGACAGCACCAGCCGCTCTGTGGTGCTGCCCGAGATGTCCATATTGGCGCCACCGAGCACCAGTACAAAACGGTCGTTGTTGTGGGTGCGGTCGGGGGAGGGATTCATGGAAAGCATGGTAGTCGAATCACACTGCGCAACGGCGCAAGCGCGGGCGTTTCAAACCGGCGTGTTATGCTCAAACCCATGTTGCGCCGCTCCAAGTCTAACCCTATCAACACCGTGCAAGCGGTGTGTGGCAGGGCGCCCGTGATTGCTGCAATCACGCGGGATATGGGTCTCCACAACATGATTACCACCATTATGAACACGGCCGCCTGAGCGTCGTTCAGGTGGCCGTTCTGGCTGCCTACTGGTGTCTCTCCCCCCGATAGAACAACCCCAGCACAGGCAGCTGGGTTAGCAACTGTTCGTCGAATAGAGAGAGTTTTATGTACCAGAATCGCCAAGCCAGTTTTGCTGTCAAAAGCCCATTCCATGCTGTCGCGTCCCTGAACGCCATTGCACCTGCGCAGGCCATCACACCGCTGCCTGCACTGGCGCCGCTGCGCGTGGGCATGCTGGGCCTGGGCACGGTCGGTATTGGCACCTACACGGTACTGCAGCGCAATGCCGAGGTGATTGCGGCCCGCACCGGTCGGTGCATGGAGATTACGATGGTCGCGGTGCGCAACCTGCAGCGTGCCGCCGATCTGGTGGAAGACGATGTGGAGCTGGTCGACGACCCATTCCTGGTCGTCAACCATCCCGACATTGATGTGGTGGTCGAGGTCATTGGCGGTACGACCATTGCGCGCGATCTGGTGCTGCGCGCGATCGCCAACGGCAAACACGTCGTCACCGCCAACAAGGCCTTGCTGGCCGTGCATGGCGGCGAGATATTCGCCGCTGCCCAAGCCCGGGGCGTGGTGGTTGCATATGAGGGCGCGGTGGCCGTCAGTATTCCCATCATCAAGGCGCTGCGCGAGGGGCTGACGGCCAACCGTATCGAGTGGATCGTCGGCATCATCAACGGAACGACCAACTACATCCTCTCTGAAATGAAGGACCAGGGCGTCAGCTTCGCGGATGCGTTGGCCGATGCACAACGCAAGGGGTATGCCGAGGCCGACCCCGCGTTTGACGTGGAGGGGGTGGACGCCGCGCACAAGCTGACGCTGCTCGCATCCAATGCGTTTGGCGTTCCCATCCAGTTTGACAAAGTGCATGTTGAAGGCATCACGCAACTGGATTCAGTCGACATCGCCTTTGCCGAGCGCCTGGGTTACCGCGTCAAGTTGCTGGGCATTGCCAAGCGCAATGCGCAGGGGCTGGAACTGCGTGTGCACCCTACGCTGGTGGCCGCCGACCATTTGCTGGCCCAGGTGAATGGGTCGATGAACGCGGTGATGGTGAAGAGCGACGCCGCCGGGGTGACGATGTACTACGGCGCCGGGGCGGGCTCAGAGCAGACTGCCTCCGCGGTGATTGCCGATCTGGTGGACCTGGCCCGCTCCTGCGGCGTGGTGCACCGGCACCGCGTGCCGTCGCTGGCGTTCCAGCACAGTGCCATCGTCGAACTGCCGGTGGTGGCTATTGGAGATGTTGAGACGGCCTACTACCTGCGGTTGGATGTGGCGAGCGTGTCGCGCACGCTGCCCAAGGTGTTGGGCCATCTGGCGGATGCGGGCGTGCGTGTGCAGCAGGTTGAAGTGCTTGAGCATCCGCACGACGCCGAGCTGAAAGCGGTAATTGTGCTGACGGAGCGTACCCAGCAATGCCTGTTACGTGCCGCAATTGCCCATTTGGAGCAACTGCCGACCGTCATGGGTTTTGCGAAGACCATTCGCATGGAGCGACTGACCTGATGCAAGCAGGTGCCACGCAGCGTCCTGAAGCAAGCGATCTAAGCAAAATGGGCCGCTAGCCCTCGTCCGATATGCGTGTGCAGCTATTAGGTTGATAGCACGCGCTTACGCACCAGGATTCGCGTCACCAAACGGCGGCTGGATCAACCCGGCCAGCCGCTGCACCGTCATCTCCACAAACGCGGTCACCGCACGCGGCACGTGGCGGCGGCTGGGGTAGACCACATAGAGGTTGCCCACGCCGCTGGCCACGCCGGGCAATACTTCCACCAACTCGCCCGTACGAAAGCTGTGCTGCAACGAGCCGATGGGCAACAGGCAGATGCCCAGGCCGCCAATGGCCGCCCTCTTCTGTGCGGGCCCGGTGTTGGCACTGAAGCGCCCGCTGACCGTGATGTGCGCGGGGCCGTCCGGCCCGTTTAGCCGCCAAGTGGTCGGCCCGGCCTGGCCCAAGGCGCGTATGCAGTCGTGCGCTACCAGGTCTTGCACGGTATGCGGCGTGCCGCGAGCGGCCAGGTAGGCGGGGCTGGCGGCCAGGGCCAGGTGGCCGCTGGCAACCTTGCGGGCCACCAGGCTGGAGTCCGGCAGATCGGGGCTGCCGCGAAACGCGACGTCAATGCCCTCGCCAATGAAGTCAGCCATGGCGTCGGCCAACACAAACTCCAGTTGCACTCCGGGGTAGTGGGCCAAGAATTCGGCGATCCACTCCATCTGGAAGAATTCAAAAAAACCGGCCGATGCAGCCACGCGTATGCTGCCCTTGGGCGCCTGGCTCTCGCCGGCCAACTGGTTGGCAGCGCTTTTCAGCGCGTCAATTTGTGCGGCGCACTGGTCAAAGAGCGTGCGGCCTGCGTCGGTCAGCGTCAGCTTGCGTGTGGTGCGTTGGAGCAGGCGCGACTGCAAGGCGTCTTCCAGTTGCGCCACCTGGCGGCTCAGTGTGGTGGGCGGCATCGCCAGACGGCGAGACGCCTCGGCAAAACTGCCCGCTTGGACCACCTGCACAAACAGGGCCATCTGGTTCAGGTCAAGCATGGTATTCCTAACAAAAATGGCATGGTGAATGCCGATTGTTGCATCTACTCAAGTAATGCGTGCGCCCTTACGCTACTGTCACTATGAATGCACGCACACCCCTGACCCGCGCCTTCGCCCAACACACCCGTGGCAGCACCCACGGCCCCATTACCCGGCTGGTCAGCCCGTCGGACCTGGGCCAGGTGCTCAAGCCCTTTATCTTTCTGGACCGCTTTGAGTCGCCCGCTGGCGGTCAGCCGCCGCAGTTTGGCATGCACCCGCATTCGGGCATTGCCACGCTTACTTACCTGATGAGCGGCCAAGCCCGTTATGAAGACACCACCGGCGAACACGGCGCGCGGGGCACGCTACCCACCGGCGGCGTGGAGTGGATGATGGCCGGTGGTGGCGTGTGGCACACCGGCGCGCCCATCAACACCGAACGTGTGCTGGGCTTCCAACTCTGGGTGGCGATGCCGCCGGAGTTGGAGTTGTCCACCGCCCACAGCATCTACCTGGGACCAGAAAGTGTGCCCCGCGCCGGCTCGGCGCGTGTGCTGTTGGGCAGCTATGGCGGGCAGGTCAGCCCGATTCCCGCGCCGTCCGACATCACGTACCTGGGCGTGCATTTGAAGGCCGGGGAGACGTGGCATTTCGAGCCGCCCGCGGGCCACACCGTGGCCTGGGTTGCTGTTGGCGAGGGCGCGTTGGCGGCACCCGCGGCGCTGCGCACGGGCGACTTGGTCGCGTTTGACGAATCGGGCAACGCTGTCACATTTGAAGCGCAGACTGACACGGCGTTTGTGCTTGGCTCGGGCGTACAGCATCCGCATGATTTGTTCATGGGGCCGTATTCGGTGCATACCAGCGCACAGGCGCTGCGCCAGGGCCAGTCCGGCATCCGCGAGCGTGCGCAATTGTTGCGTCAGCAGGGGCGGATGTGAGTCAGCTCCTCTATCGCAAGGGATTCCGTACCGCCGCACTTGCAATCGATCACCTCAGCACTACGTAGCCTTTTCTAACCCCAAAACCTGGAGCTTCCCTTGAGCAACACGACGACGACCAATCTTTTCGAACCCTACCGCATGGGCAGCCTGAGCCTGAGTAACCGTTTCGTCATGAACCCCATGACACGTTGCCGTGCCGATGCCACCGGCACGCCGCAAGACCCCATGGCCGAGTACTACGGTCAGCGCGCCACTGCCGGGTTGATCGTGTCAGAAGGCATCGCGCCATCGGCCAACGGCAAGGGTTATGCGCGTATCCCCGGCCTGTGGAGTGACGAACAAGTGCAGGCCTGGAAACCCGTCGTGGCTGCGGTGCATGCCAAGGGCGGCAAGATCTTTGCGCAGTTGATGCACTGCGGCCGCGTCAGCCATCCGGCCAACATGGCGGCGGACGCCAAAATATTGGCGCCTAGCGCGGTTGCGCTGGCCGAAAAAATGTACACCGATTCCCAAGGCATGCAGGACTACCCCGTGCCACAGGAGATGGCAGAGGCCGACATCGCGCAGGCCAAGGCCGAGTTTGTGCAGGCTGCCAAAAACGCGATTGCTGCCGGTTTTGACGGTGTAGAACTGCACGGCGCCAACGGCTACTTGCTGGAACAGTTCCTGAGCCCCACCACCAACCTGCGCACCGACGCCTGGGGCGGCAGTGTGGACAAGCGCATCAAGTTTGTAGTCGATGTCGCACGTGAAACCGCTGCCGCTATCGGCGGTGACAAGCTTGGCATTCGCCTGTCACCCTATGGCACCAACTCCGGCATGGTGGCCTACCCCGAGCTGGAAGAAACGTATTTCAAACTGCTGCCTTTGCTGGCCGACTTGGGCCTGGTCTATGTGCACGTCGTGGATCATGCAGCCATGGGTGCGCCGACCGTGCCTGCCGCTTTCAAGCAAGCGCTGCGCAAGGCCTGGCCACGGACCTTCTTCATCGGTGGCAGTTTTGATCTGGCGTCGGGCCAGCAGGCGGTGAATGAGGGATTAGTGGACTTGGTCGGTCTGGGCCGTGCCTTCCTGGCGAATCCGGATCTGGTGTCGCGCTTTAAGAGCGGCCAGACGTTGAACGCGCCCGACATGGGCACTTTCTTCACACCGGGTGCCAAGGGCTATACGGACTACCCGCTGGCGACCGCCTAAGAGGCAGTTTGGGGTAGGGGTCTATTTGCTCTTCAATACCGACCAACCGGCGTGCCGGTTGACCTTGTTGTTCTCATACTCCCAAATCGTGCCGCAGCGCTCGCAGCGGTACTTGGTGATGGTCACCGAACCATGCTTGTGTGCCACCATGCGGTGCGTGCCCTGCATCAGCTCGGGGTGACCCTTGGCACGGCGCCAGTGCTGCTGCACGTCAACGCAGGCTTCGCACATCTCCGGTGTGATGGTGGGCTCGGGGCGTGGTGGTAGGTCTTGGGGCATGGTGGGCGGGTGGTCTGTAAATACTCAGATTGTCGCCGCTAGGTGCAAGAACATCCGCAACTGCTCCAACTCTTGCTCCAGCGCGCTCTTGAATGCCGCATCGCGCGGCGGCTTGCCGGCCACGTAGCCCAGGTCCGTTTGTAGCACGCCGTCAACAACCGACACATTGCCCCAGCCGATCACCTGGTCATGCCACAGCAGCGGTAGCGCGTAATAGCCGCGCACGCGTTTGGGGGCGGGCGTGTAGGCCTCAAAACGGTAGGCCCAACCCCACAGGTGCTCGAAGCGGCGGCGGTCCCACACCAGCGGGTCGAACGGGGCCAGCAGGCGCACCGCGTCATCGGGCACATGGCGGCGTGATGCGGGGTTTTCGCTGGTGGGCCAGTAGTAGGTTTGTCCATCCACCACTGCGCTGGCCAGACGCGCTTTGGCGCGCGTGATGGCGTCGCGCCGCAAGTGCGCCCACTGCGGCGCGCCGCCGCGCAGGTGGCTAACCAGCTCGCTCAAGGAGCGTTCAGGCAGCGGCGCGTATTTGTGGACGATGACATCGATCAAAGCGTCCATCGCTTGCGCCGGGTCGGGCGCGTCGTGTGCGGCATCACGGACCGCATAGGTGCGCACGCCGCTGGCGCGGGAGGCAATGCGCAGCAGGCCGCGGTAATGCATGTCGTCCAGCAACTGCGTGCTGGCGTTGCTGGAGCCGCCAAACCAGTTCTGCGATTTGCCATGTGCAAAGTGTGCGTCCACCGCGCGCGGGTGCACCACGCCGTGGGCCTGCACAAAGTCCAGCACCGCGTCCATTTGTTTGCGCCGCGCGGCGGTGAGCGCTGTACGTGGCTCGCGCGGGTGCATCAGGGCCTGCGTGGCGCGTGGCAAAAAGCCGTAGTTGACAAAAAAATCTTCCTCAATGCCCAGCTTGGCATACCGCCGCTCCAGATCCCCGGCGCGGTAGCCCTTGACGCGGTGGCGCAGCGTGAGGTCTTGCGCCCGCGCCGGCGCACGTATCGGATCGGCCTGCACAAAGCCCAGTTTGGCAATCGCCTTGGGCAACGTGGTGGGCGCAAACAGTGTGCGCGCCACAGCATAGCGGCGCAGAGTGTCCGTGGTGATGGGCATGGTTGCAAGCCTGAATTTACTGTGTAAAAATACAGTATATATGCAGAGAGTGGCGCGCGGCAGTTTGTCCACGGGCCAAACGTCGATCAACCGTACGCGGAAAACGTACTGTACAACTGCATATGTAAAACATGCCGCTAGCCCTCGTCCAATATGCGTTATATGCTATCGAAACAAGAGCGATCCATGATTCCGCTGGATTTGTTTGAAGATCCGCCACCAGACGCCGAAGCGCTGCGCGTGCCCCTCGCCCCCGGCGCGGTGCTGATGCGCGGCTTCGCGCTGGAGGGCGATGCCGAGCTGCTGCAGGCCATCGAATCCGTCATCGCGCAAGCGCCGCCGCTGCATTGGCAAACACCGGGGGGTGGCACGATGTCGGTGGCGACTACGCGCTGCGGGCCGGTGGGTTGGGTGCCCGGCGGGCCGGACGGTGGACACCACTATGCAGCGCAGCACCCGCGCACCGGCCGGCCCTGGCCGGCCATGCCTGGTTGCCTGATGGACTTTGCGCTGTGCGCTGCCAGTGAGGCTGGCTATCCGCAGTTTGTGCCCGACTCCTGCCTGATCAACCACTACGCGCCCGGCGCCAAGCTGGGTCTGCACCAGGACAAGTACGAGACCGATCTGCGCGCGCCCATCGTCTCGCTGTCACTGGGCCTGCCAGCCGTGTTTCTGTTTGGCGGTTTTCAGCGCAGCGACCGCAGTGACCGCTACCGGCTGGTGCATGGCGATGTGGTGGTGTGGGGAGGGACGTCGCGGCTGCGTTTCCACGGTGTGTTGCCGGTGGAAGATGGCACCCACGCGCTGGTGGGGCGCCGGCGCCTGAACGTGACGTTTCGCAAGATCGGGCGTTGAGAAACAGCCCGTCGCTGCGTTATCGCTCGCTTGCACGCTCCAGCGCAAACACCGGCAGCTCTGCCTTGCGGCTTAGCCACACGCCACCACCGAGCTCCATAAAACCATCGGCCAGACCCTGGCGGTACAGCTGCGCGCGGTGCTTGAACAGACGCGGGTCGGTCAGCGTCTCGTCGACGATGTCCTGCTCCCAGTCTTCGCGCGCTACCGCCTCCACATACAGCGCACCGTTACTCAGACGTGCCAGGTTTTGCATGGCGAGCTTGGCGTCTGCGGCGCTCAGGTAGGGCAATACGCCCTGACAGATCACCAGATCAAACGGCGCGCTGGCTTTGTAGTCCACCACCGAGCCACGCTCCCAGCCAAAGCGGCCGCACAAATATTCGCTGTACTCCACGCCGTGGAACTCCGCATGCGGGTAGTGCCGCTGGACCACATCACGCCACAGCCCGATGCCGCAACCGACATCCAGCACACGCCGCACCGGCACGCGGATGAACTGCAGGTAGCTGCACACAAAGGCGCCTAGACGGTCCACATGCTCGGGGTCCACCACACTCGTCTTCTTGTTGAAGTAGTAGCGCTCGTAATACGCCTCGTCAAACAAATTCTTATCCGCAGATTGCACGCAGTTCCTTTCATTCATTCACACAAATACCACGCCGTCGTTCAACGCACGGGCAACGCAATGCGCTCGGTCTCACCGGGCACCTGGCCCATGCCCACACTGGCATCACCGGCCGTCCAGGCCTGGCCAGCCTGCTCGATGCGCTCTTTGCTGGTGGACACAAAATTCCACCAGATATACCGTCGGCCCAAAGGTTGCCCGCCAATCACGACTAAGCGTGCGCCCTCTGGCCCGGCCGTCAACACGGCGGCATCTGCCGGCACCGCCATCGTGTACGGCGCCAGGGCTTGTGCGTCGATGTGCAGATCACCTTGCACTACGTACACGGCCTGCTCTTCGGCCAGCACGGGCAGCGTCCAGTTGCTGCCCGCGGGCAACTGCACGTCCAGGTACAGCGTGGGTGATTGGGTGACCACGGGCGACGCAACACCCAGCGCCTGGCCCACCAGCACACGTACGTTCGCATCACCATCGCGCACCTCGGGTATCGCGTGGGCGGGCGTGTGGGCAAAGCTGGCGGCTTGCTCCTGGGCAGATTCCGGCAGGGCCAGCCACAGTTGCAGGCCGTGGTTCACGTAGGTGAGGTTGCGTTCGGCCTCGGGCTTTCGTTCGGAGTGCACGATGCCGCTGCCCGCCGTCATCCAGTTGATGGCGCCGGGCTCGATGCGCTGCGTGTAGCCTATGTTGTCGCGGTGCAGGATCACGCCTTCAAACAAATAGGTCAGCGTGGCCAGGCCAATGTGCGGGTGGGGGCGCACGTCGTGGTCGTCGGCTGGGGTGATGGTGACCGGGCCAAAGTGGTCGAAAAATATGAAAGGTCCTACGGCCTGGCGGGCGCCCGCGGGCAACAGGCGACGCACCATGAAGCCACCGCCCAGGTCTTTGCTGTGCGGGCTTAACAACTGAGGTGCGCTCATGCTGCGCGCTCCACGGTGGTGGTGATTTCGGTGGTCACCGTCGTCATCAGCTTGTGCACGGGGCACTTCTCGGCCACGGCCACCAGTTGGGCAAACTCGGCATCGTTGATGCTGCCGCTGATCACCAGTTTGGTGTTGAGCTTGTAGACCCCGTTGCGCTCCTGGCTGTTGTCGCTGACTACCTCGGTGCGCACATCGTCCACTGCAATGCCTTTTTTCTTGGCAAACCACATCACGGTCAAGGCTTTGCAGGCGCCCAAGGCCGCGTCGTACAAGTCATGCGGGCTGGGGCCTTCGTCGGCGCCGCCTTCTGCTGTAGACACGTCGGCGCTGAGCTGGTGGCTGCGGATCTGCAGGGTTTGGGCCAGTTGTGCGCCTGGCTTGCGCTGGAGTGTTGCGGGCATCTGTCTTTGCTTTCTGAATGGCGTGTTTCCAGTGTAAGCCGTGTTCCTGTCTGCTATATTCATCTGCACCCAACTCCCTAACCGGCAGCCCGCAGCTGCGCCTTGGTGACCAGATGCCAATCAGCCTTTTCACCGCGCGCGGTTTTGCTTGTCCACGGGCCATTGCATGAGTTTGCGCGCGCGCATTCTCCTGCTGATACTGGCCTCATCTTTACTGCCGGTTTTTGCCGTGTTGTGGGTGCTGCTGGAGAACCGTGCTGACACACTGATGCGCGCCCAAGAGCAGCTCAAGGCGCGCGCCGAAACCATCGCCGACGATTTGGAAGACCGTATCAGCGGCACGGCGCAACTCTTGTTCGGCTTGGGCCGCGTGCCTATCGTCACGGGCACGGACAAGGCGGCTTGCTCGCGCTTTCTGGCAGATGTGCTCAAGGAGCATCCGCAGTACACCGGCTTGTTAACCATCTTGCCCAACGGCCAGCTGCATTGCGATTCGCTGCAGACCGGCCGCACCCTGGACTTGACGGACCGCAGCTACTTCAAGCAAGCGCTGCGATCGGAACGCTACGTTGTGGAGGCGGCCATTGGGCGGCTCACCGGCAAGGGCGTCTTGCAAGTGGCGCAACCCATGCGCGATGCGGCCGGTGTGCTGCAAGGCGTGTTGCTCGCCTCGCTCAACATGGACGACTTTGGCCGCCCCATTGCCGCCAGCCTGCCCTATGACGGGATGAATTTTCAGATATGGAACGAAGACGGCAGCATCGTCATGGACAACCCCGGCAAGGGTGCCAGCGTGCGCAAGCCCGGTGCTGCCGAAAGGGCCTTTGTGCTCTCTGCCAAGGGCAATATGCTGCATACCTTGGGCGAGGGCGCAGACGCCCGCATATGGACCACGGCCACCCTGCAGCGCAAGCCCTATACCGGCTTGCGCCTGGTGCTGAGCGTGCCACGGGCTGAACTGGTGGAACGCGAAGACCACCACTTCATCCGCGCTCTGGGTGGTTTGTTGGCGTTGTCGGCGGTCATGCTGTTGGTTGCCGTTTTGTTGGGCGAATTTGCATTGCATCGCCAGACCGCGCGGCTGATCAGTGCCATTGCCCGGCTAGACCGAGGTAATTTCAAAGAGCCCATTGGTGCGCCGTACCCCAAAGGCGAACTGGGCGCCATGATGGTGGCGCTGGACCGCATGGCCGTCTCGCTGGAGCAGCAGCGTATCGTCATCCAGCGCAACACCGAAGTGCTGGAGCGCCAGGCCAACACCGATGCCCTGACCGGCCTGGCCAACCGCAACCTGCTGACCGACCGGCTGGAGCAGGCCCTGATCTATGCGCACCGTGCCAACCGCGTGGCCGGCGTACTGCTGCTGGACCTGGACCGCTTCAAGACCGTCAACGACAGCCAGGGCCACAGCCAAGGCGATGTGCTGCTGCAAACGGTGGCACAGCGCCTGCTGAGTTGCGTGCGTGATGGCGATACGGTTGCCCGCCTGGGAGGTGATGAGTTTGTGCTGGTGCTGTCCGACATGGCCCAGGTGTCTGACCTGTTGACCCTCGCCCAAGAGATTTTGAGCGCGCTGGCGCAACCCGTTTTACTGGGTGGCCAAGTCGTCAACATAAGCGCCAGCCTGGGCATCAGTGCCTACCCGCGCGATGGTGACTCTGCCGAAGAGCTGATACGCCACGCCGACACCGCCATGTACCGTGCCAAAGAGCAGGGTGGCCGCACCATGGCCTTCTTCCAGCCCGAGATGGACGAGACCATGGTCGAGCGCCTGCGCATAGAGGCAGGCCTGCGCCGCGCGCTGGAGCAAGGCGAGCTGCGGGTTTTCTTCCAACCCATTCTGAACCTGCTCACCGGGCGCGTGGCCTCGGCCGAGGCGCTGGTGCGCTGGCAAGACCCCGAGCGGGGCATGGTGATGCCCAGCCAGTTCATCCCCATTGCCGAAGAAACCGGTCTCATCATCCCTATTGGTAACTGGGTGCTACAGCACGCCTGCCAGCAAGCCGTGGCTTGGCGCGCGTTGGGCCTGGGGGACATACCGGTCGCCGTCAACCTGTCGGCCCGCCAGTTCAACGCGCCCACGTTGGAGGCCGACATTGCCGCTGCGCTGGCCAGCGCGCATTGCCCGGCCGAACTGTTGCAACTGGAGATCACCGAGAGCATGGTCATCGCCGATGCCGACCAGGCCCTGCAGACCATGCACCGCATCCGCAGCATGGGCGTGCGCCTGTCGATTGACGACTTTGGCACGGGGTATTCGTCGCTGAGTTACCTGAAGCGGTTTCCGGTCAGCAAGCTCAAGATCGACCGTGGCTTTGTCAACGACATCCTGGTGGACGCCAACGACAAGGCCATTGTCGACACCATACTGCGTCTGGCCCACACCATGGGTCTGCACACCGTGGCCGAGGGTGTGGAGACGCTGGAGCAACTGCAGTACCTCAAGGCGATGGGGTGCGAAGAATGCCAGGGTTACTACCTGGCCCGCCCCACAGCGTCGGACGCCTTTGTACGCCGCGTGCAGCAGGGTTTTGACGACGATTTTGCGCAGGCTTCACTTGTAACCTGATCGATACGATTGCGTACGCAGATTTGCCACAGCTTTACCGTGGCAAGGTCCACACCGGCACCGCGGCTGGCGTTGTAGAGGGGCTAGAGACAACACGCCCCACAACACCAGGAGCATCCCCATGAAATATGCATCATCCTTAACCTGTGCCGCGGTAGCCTTCGCCGCGGCCATTCTGACGGGCTGCGTCGTGGTACCGGCCCATGTGGAGCCCGCGTATGGCGCGCCAGCGGGGGTGGTCTATGTGGCACCTACCTATGCCGTACCTGGCGTGGGCTACGCCTGGCAGTACAACGCGCACTATGGCTGGGGCTGGCGCCACCCAAGCTACGGTTGGCATCGCGGCTGGCGGTAATGTGTGCCCAAGGCGGGCTTAACACAACACTGCGCGAACAACTACCGCGGCAACACCATCGGCTCAGTCGGTGGATGATCTGGCTCGCTCACAGCGGCTGGCGCCCTTGATCGCGCCCACTGCTGCTTGGCCTTCGCAATCTGGCTGGCAAAGCCGTTGCCGCGTTGGTTGAACAGTTGTTCTGTCTCCTTGGTCCAACCCATCGCCACCCAGGGTTGATGCTCTGCAATGTGCTGCAGGGCGGACAAGACGACTTGTTCTTTGGCTTCCACCTTGACGTTGGAGTCGCCCCACTTCAAGACCAGCGCGTGGCTTTGGCCAGCGGGGATCACGTAGTAGAACTTTTTCTTGGTCACCAGCGCATAGGCCCACAGCAGCGCGTCCACGCTGTGCAGGTCGAATGCAAGGGTGCCGTTGCGCAGCAGGTAGTGGTCGCTTAGCGTCCAGTCACCCACAGCCTGCGCTTGGGCTTGCTCCTGCTTCACCAACTGCGCCACTTCGTCAACACCGCCCCATTGGGCGGCGCGCTTCATGGCGGGGTGGCGCGCCGGGTTTGCGCTGCGCGTCCAGGCGACCCATGCATAGATGGCTGCGCCGGCCAGCGACAAGCCGGCTATCCACCACAGCATCCTGGCGTTGTCGCTGTAGTCGTGTGTGTCCAGCTCCAGCGGCAAGACCATATCCTTCAGCCGCGCAGCGTTCGGGCCGCTGAACAAGGTGCCCGCCACGCCCGACTCGACCTCCAGCACCTCGCCGACAAGGTCGTTGCTCGGGCGCTCGCTACCCCGCACCTTGACCAGCAGCAGGCGGTCATCAATCGGCGCCACGTAGTAGTGTGCCGACACGGTGCGGCTGCGCTCCACGCCGTGCTTCTTGCGCACGCTGATCTCTTCAATACCGGTGTCTTTGAGGTCTGCCACATGCACGCGAACCCACTGGCGGGGCAGCGCCTGTGGCGATTGGGCCGCAGCCAGTGCCGACGCCTCCACCGCCGCGGGGCCGCGGTAGGCATCGCGCAGGTACTTAGCGTTGTAGGCCAGTAAAGCGATGGCCGCAGCGGCAATACACGCGGCCAAGATGATGCGATTGCGGCTGGTGCGCCGCACATGGTCGAACAACCAGTTTGTTGACATATGAATTTCCTCCCGCCGCTGAGCTTAATTTGAAAATTCAGGTTTTGCCACCACTGGACAGAAAAAATGGAGCGCCCGGTTGCCTTGCGGCCCTGGGTCAAATGACCATTTGCAAAATGAGCCACTAGCCCTCGTGGAATCTGCGTGTATAGCTATCAAAATAATAGCGCATTCGATTTGGGCGACTTAACTCCCGCGCCGCACCTGTGCTGCGTGGAAATGCAATGCAGTGCAATGCAGTGGCTTGTCATGCCAATTAAACCGTCCAGTCACATTCATGATTCCCAATGCGGGGTTTAACCGGAGCGCGCAACCATGTCCCAAATGCACAAAGACCGTCGCAAATTCCTCATCCAATCCGCTGGCGCGGTTGCCGCCATCACCACCACCAGCACCGCCCTGGTTGCCTGCGGGGGCTCCAGCGCGGTAGCTGCCGAATACCGTTACGGCGTGGCCAGCGGAGACCCCTTGGCCGACCGCATCATGCTCTGGACCCATGCCAAGGTCCCCAATTCGAACGAGAGCGTGCCCTTGACCTGGCAGGTTAGCAACAGCAGCGCGTTTGACACCCTGGTAGCCACCGGCAGCGTGACCGCAACCGCAGACAAGGCATTCACAACCAAGGTCGATGCCACCGGCCTTGCCGCAGGTAACACCTACTACTACCGATTTGTGGACGCCGTGCGCAATGCGTCTCCCGTGGGCACCACCCGCACGCTGCCCGCCGCCAACGCCACCAGTGTGAAGTTTGCCGTCTTCTCATGCACCCTGTATTCGGCCGGTTACTTCAACGCCTATGACGCGGCCGCCAAATCCGGTGCGCAATATGCCATCCATCTGGGTGACTACATCTACGAATACGGCGCAGACCCGGCCAAGTTCGGCAACACCGACGCTGCGGCTCTGGGCCGCGTGACGGCACCGGCCAACGACATTGTCAGCCTGGACGATTACCGCACGCGCTACGCCCTGTACCGCGCCGACCCCAACCTGCAAGCCCTGCACGCAGCCATGCCCTGGATCACCGTGTGGGATGACCATGAATTTGCCAACAATGCGTGGGTGGACGGTGCCGAAAACCACAACAGCACGACCCAGGGCAACTGGGCCACACGCAAGGCCATTGCCGCCCGCGTGTACCACGAGTGGATGCCCATCCGCACACCCGACGCGACCAACCTGCTGAAAATTTACCGCCGCTTCGACTTTGGCAACATCTTCACACTGCACATGGTGGACACGCGCATTGAGGGGCGGGACAAACAGTACGACGCCTACGGCGATGCCGATGGCGGCCTTAGCCGCTACGCGGGCGCGTTGACCAGCGGCGCCGACGCAAACCACCGCATGATGAGCACCACGCAGCAAGCCTGGCTTACCACCGGCATTGCCGCATCGACCGCCGCGTGGCAGATCATGGGCAACCAGGACATCATGGCGCGCATGTGGTTCCCTGGCAATGTATTGCAAGCGTCCGCCGCCGCCATAGCAAGCCCCACGGCGGCCAACCAGCAGGGCGTGCTGAAGTCCATCTCCGACTTCCTGACGGCCAAGGCCACACCGGCCGCAGCCCGCACCGCAACACAGGCCGCGCTGGTCAGCACCAGCACCAACCCCCGCCTACCCTACAACCTCGATTCGTGGGACGGCTACCCCATCCAGCGCGAGACCATTCTGCAAACCGTCAAGGCAATGGGCAAAAAGCTCGTCACCCTGTCGGGCGACTCGCACAACGCCTGGTTCGCCAATTTGACGACACTGGCCGGGGAGAAGGTGGGCGTGGAGTTTGCCGGCTCGTCGGTGACATCGCCCGGGTTCGAGAGCGTCGGGCTTGGCACCTTGGGCAGCTCGCTCGACGGCACGGCCGTGTTGCCGGGTGTTCAAGGCAGCGGCATGGGGCTGGTGGACGACCTCAACTACGCGGACACCATTCGCCGCGGTTACCTGCTGATGACGGCCACCACAGCAGCAGTCAAGGGTGAATACGTGTTTGTAGACACCATCAAGTCAAAGACCTATGTGGCCAGCACCGGCAAAACTGTGACGGTGGCAGCCTCAGGCGACGTGACGTACGCCTGAACCGATCAGACTTCTGTAATGAACTGTTCCCGCGGGCGCCGCACTTTGGTCAGGTTCACCAGCCAGTCCTTGTCGGCCTCGCGGTAGCCCAGCGGCAAAATGGCCACGCTGCGCAGACCGCGTTCGCGCAGGTTCAATATCTCGTCCAAGGCTTTGGGATCAAAACCTTCCATGGGCGTGCAATCTACTTCTTCAAAGGCTGCGGCCATCATGGATGCGCTCAAGCCAATGTAGGCTTGGCGCGCGGCGTGCTGGTAGTTGACTTCAGCGTCGCGCTGGGGGTACATGCCCAGCAGCATGTTGCGGTAGGCTTCCCAGCCTTCATTCTTGAAGCCGCGCACTGCGTTGGTCAAGTCAAACATCATGTTGATGCGCTCGACCGTGTAGTTGTCCCATGCGGCAAACACCAGTAAATGTGAGCCGTCGGTGATCTGGCCCTGGTTCCAGGCGATCGGCTTGATGCGCTCGCGCACTTCTTTGCTCGTCACCACAATGATCTCGTAGGGCTGCAAGCCGCTGGACGTGGGTGCCAGGCGTGCCGCTTCCAAGATGCGCTCCACCTTGTTCTGCGGGACCGCTTTGGCGGCGTCGAGTTTTTTTGCGGCGTAACGCCATTGCAGCCGCTCTATCAACCCGTCCGATGCCATCTTCTGGGTTGTAGTGGATGCGGTGTTTGCTGGAGCGTCGGGGGTTGCAGACTGTGTCATTCAAGGCTTCCTGAGATTAAGACGCGGATCGCGTGCATAGGAAATGTAGAAGCGATACGGTTGCTCTGCAAGCCCTAATAATGAACAATTGAGTTACGTTTTTCGCAACAATTGATGATCTGCCATGCCCAACCCCCAACTGCTCACCACGTTTTCAGCCATCGTCAGCGCTGGCAGCATCAGCGCTGCTGCAATCCGGCAGGGTTGCGGCAAATCCGTGGTGTCACGCCAGCTGGCCCGGCTGGAAGCCGAGCTTGGCACGCGCCTCATTCAGCGCACCACACGCAAACTCACGCTCACCGAAGTGGGTAAGGTTGTGCTTGTGCAAGCCCAGCAGATTGACCGCGCGTTGAGCAACGTGGCCCAAATATCGGGCCAGTTCCAGCAGGAGGTGCGGGGCCCCCTGCGGGTAGCATGCCCGCGCCCGCTGGGGCAGCGCCATCTGGTGCCCCTGCTTACCGAATTCACGCAACTGCACCCGCTGGTGGAGGTGACGCTGCTAGTGGAAGACCGCCTGAGCGACCTGATCGCTGAGCAGATTGACGTGGCCATCCGCGCCGCGCACCTGGACGACTCCACGCTGGTGGCGCGCAAACTCGCGGATAACCCCCGTGTGATGGTCGCGGCACCGGCCTATCTGGCCCGCGCAGGTATCCCCACGGTGCCCCAGGATCTGGCGCAACACGAATGCCTGCTGTGGACGCGTGACAACCGCGTTTATGACGAATGGCGCTTCACACTGGACGACGCCACCACAATGGTCCGGGTGCAGGGTCGCCTCCGCATCAACGATGGCATGGCCCTGGTGGCCACGGCCTGCGCCGGTGCTGGCATCACCGTGCTGGACCGGCTGCTGGTGGAGCAAGAGCTGGCCAGCGGGGCGCTGGTCGAGCTGCTCCCGGCCTACAGCCTGCCGGGTGGCCCGTCGTTGTATGCCGTTTACCCGGCGCGCCAGTGGCTGGCTCTGAACACGGCCACGTTCGTGGAGTTTTTGTTTTCGCGGCGGTTTGCGCAACGGCTTTGAAGCGGGGTGCGTATGCCAAATAGCCCGCTAGCCCTCGTAATATATGGATATTGCGCTATCAAAAAGATAGCAATTTACCGGGCAGGCCGGTGCAGTCCGCAAATCTTGTTGCCATCCGGGTCGCGCAGGTAGACCAGATACAGCTTGCCCACCGAACCTTCTCGCCAACCGGGCGGATCTTCGCAGGTGGTGCCACCGTTGGCAACGCCGGCCGTGTGAAAGGCATCGGCCTGCTCGGGCGAATCCATATTGAATCCGATGGTGCTGCCATTGCCATGCGTAGCGGGCTCGCCATTGAGCGGGTGGGTAATACCAAAAGAGCCCGTAGCGGTGCGGTAGAAGTAGCGGTTGACCACACCGTTGTGGTTGGCAGTTCCCGGCTTGATGCCCAGGGCGCCCAACAGCGCGTCATAAAAATGTCTGGAAGCTTCGAGGTCATTGACGCCGAGTATTACGTGGCTGAACATGCAGTCTCCTTTTTGGTCGATGGCCAGTACGTTAGCACGCAGGCCTTGTCGTTGCCGCGTGATGCCAGAACTACCTCGCTATTCCAGGCCCGTGCAATTCGCGTAAAGCACATAGCGGCCCTGGTGCCAACACAGCCCACCCACCGGCACCGCTACTTCGGAGTGCTGGCACCCACGCCTGAACCTGCGGCAACACCCAAGCGTTCACCGGCACCTCAGCGGCAGCCCCCGTTACCGTCCACCCGGTACTTGTGTATGGAGCGGGCTTGCTTAGCTGTCAGGTTGGCGGTCTGCATATTGCTATCAATGTAGTAGCGTATGCGATATTCCGTTTCGACAATAGGTCTGCCTTACGGTGGCGGCTGCGAACCGCCCACCCAAGGGAACCCAAACGAAGAGCTGGCGAGGCGTAAAAAGCGATCACGGCTGCCCGGTGGAAATGATGGTGAACGCGCCTCCAGGCTGCACGATGAACGACTGCACCTCAAGCGTCGTGGTGGCGCTGATCTTTAGACGTGGCCGCGTACCTACCGCAATCG
>NZ_JANXUQ010000052.1 GCF_025356155.1 Rhodoferax sp.
CGTTTCCACTAGATGAAGCGCCAGACGTCACCGTTATCCAGCCGACGTTACTGGTGGCAGTCCACGGACATCCGGCGCTGGTATTGACGCCTGTGCTGGCATTGATCTGGCTTGATCCCCCAGAGAAACTGTTGCTTGCCAATGAATAAACACAGCTTGTGCTCGCAACAATGGTGAAGTTGGCACTGGACACCGCAAAAAATATACTGCTAGTACAGGCAACCTTGACCCGTGCCGACGTCGTAGCGGCGTTTGGCACGGTAATGGATGCTGACCCATTGTTTGTCAACCCGGTAGCCAGTGTGGTGGGGAAGGTCAACCCACCGTCGGTCGACAACGAGATATTGACCGCCGAACAGCTCACAGGGGCCACATCGGTGTTGGCCACGTTCCACGTTACGCTTTGTGTGGTGCCGCCGCTCCATGTGAGCGCCGTGTTGGGTGCAGTTACCTGAAAGGGGCCCGCGGTCGTTGTCACGTTAAAACTAAGCGGCGCATAGGCAACACCCCCACCGCCGCTGCGGTTGTCGCGCACCGTCATGCGAAACGCCAAAGTCCGAGTCACGTTGGGCAAAACCTCGCCGATGACCGTCGTACCGTTCAACAGGTTGGACAGGCGTGGAAAAGTTCTCGTAGGGCTGCTGGTGGCGGGCCATGACCTGAAGAAAGGTGGATTCAGTGCATTGCCCGGTGCACCGCCCGTGCCCAGGTCAAATTCTTCCCAGTTGTAGGTCAGTGCGTCGGCATTGGCGTCTGTGGCAGACCCGGTGAGGGCAAAGGGCGTCAAGGCCGGAATGGTAAAACCACCGGCTGGAGCGATTGGCACCGGTATGCTATTGCCCGTGCTGGTAACGGCTCCGCAACTACTGCCTGAACCGACATTGGTGTACGTCGCGATTTCGTCAAAACTGACGCTGTGGAAGTAAGGATCGCTATTGGGTTGCAGATTGTCAGCGCCACAAATACCGGCATAGGCCATGATGGTCGAACCGCTACCCGGCTCATAGGCCGTTGACGCGCTGCGGTTGCCGCCGCTGCAGCTACCTATGACGCTGTTAAAGGTATGGTTGCCACCAAACTGGTGTCCCACTTCATGGGCTACATAATCCACGTCAAAACTATCACCGATGGGCGAAGGGCTTCCGGTGACCCCCCTTGCTTTCCAGCCCGAGACACATGGCACGCCAAGGGTGGCCACCCCACCACCGCCGGTGCTGACAACATGCCCTATGTCATAGTTACCACTGCCGATACGGGCATCAAGATTTGTCTGGTTTTCCGCCAACATCGCACCACCACTACTGTTAGTGTATGGGTCAGTGGCGGCATTGGTGTAGATGATCTGGTCATTAGTACCCACCAACACCATGCGCACCGCTACTTCGGCTTCGTAAATGCCGTTCACACGGTTAAAAGTCGTGGCAATAGCGCCCAGAGCCCCAGACACCGTTCCGCCATGGAAAGCCGTGTATTCGCCAGTGGCTGCCACAGCCAGGCGGTAGGTGCGCAACTGCGTGCCCGACGTCCTTTGTGCGCCTTGAGCCAACAGACTTTTCATTTCTGCCGACTTGACTCCACCCGGATCTTGCACGGGCAGTTCTACGAAAGTTTTTGACGCCGGACGGTCGTGGTCGCGAGTGTAGTAGCTGATGTAATGCTCGGTGTCGCCGCGGCTATACGGGTCGACGAATACCCTGCCAGTGGTGGCGGACAAAATCATTGCGTGAAAGCCTTGGGGCGTCCAGTCGACCTTGACCGTAGCGGTGGTGTCATCCACTCCCTGCCCAGACCAGGTGATTATTTCTGGGAACTTGGCCGCCAGCTCCGGCGCCATGACCGGGCTCTCTACCATATTAAATCGCCCACTGGTGCCATCTGGCAAGGGAAGCACAATTTGCAGTGGCGCCGATCTGGCCAGTGCACTACCCTCCTTGGGGGCGCGAGACTTCATGGTACTTAAGATGCCGACGTCGAGCGCAAGGACCCGGTAGACCCTTGGCATTACTGTCCGATTAGCATCGGCTGCCATACCCGCCTCGGCGGTGTCGCGCCACAAACCTTGACTGCGGGCGAATACATCAGAATCGTTGATTTTTAGCGCACCCTGAGCCACCGCCGGTCCGGCAATGCCGCCATACAACAGCAACGACACAATAAGATTTGACAGGTATTTATTCATACTTAAACTTTGCAGACAAACCACTTGACAAAACAATGCACATGTCCCTTCCCCAGCTGATCCATCGCATCGCTTCGCGGCCATAGCGAAAGCCCCTTTTGGCTATTGCAAAGCAGCGCAGACGGCATTTAGCGTTTTGGGGTCTAGCTTCTTGTTCGGACACTTCAGTTGCCAAACAAGCCTCCCCAGCAAAGCCACGGGGCTGTCTAGAGCCAATCCAGACGCTAGAAAGAGACCCAATTCACCGCGAAAAAACACTGAGGGTGTTCGTTTTTACAACATAGAACTGATCCATGCAAGCAATGTACTCCTGAAGATCACTTCCCCGGTCGGAGTGTGACCCACTCAGATCTTACCCCGGCAATGCACAGACATTACCTTGCAAGCTTCAGTCTAGTAGTTCGTTCCCATTAAACAAAATACATCAGTGGTGTCCCAACGTCGTCACATCGGAACGGCGTAAGTTAATGATTTGCTTGATGAATTTGATGTTTCAGTCTGGTCTCGATTTGAACGTAGAAAGTCAGACTTGGGGTTCTTCGCGGATTCCCGCCCAAAACTCCCATGCACCAAGGCAAGCTCGTATTTGCGCAACCCATGCTCTACCTGCCGCTGAGTACGTTTCGCCGGTGTGTGGCCGAACACAATGGCGAGCACAAGGTCAAGGACTTCTCGTGCTTGTATCAATTCTTTGCCATGGCCTTCGCTCAGTTGACCTACCGCGAATCCCTTCGCGACATCGAAGTCAATTTGCGAGCGCAAGCGCGGCTGCTGTATCACATGGGGTTTCGCTGCCAGACGATTTCGCGCAACACACTGGCCAATGCGAACTCCACACGTCCGTGGCAAATCTATGCCGACTTCGCTCAGCACCTGAATGGCATTGCACGACCGCTGTACGCCACGCAGCCTTTTGGCGTGGAACTCGATGCGGCGGTCTACGCCTTCGATGCCAGTACCATAAGCCTGTGCCTGTCGGTGTTTGCATGGGCCCCGTTTCGCTCTACCCAGGCCGCCATCAAATTGCACACCCTGCTGGATTTGCGAGGCAACATCCCCAGTTTCATTCACATCGCCGACGGAAAGATTCACGAAGTCAACGTCATGGACGATCTGGTGTTGGAGCCGGGTGCGCTTTCTACTTGATGGACCGGGGCTATCTGGATTTCGAGCGTCTGTTTGTGATTCACGAGGCCAAAGCATTCTCTGTGACACGCGCAAAAAGCAACACCAAGTTCAAGCGGCGCTACTCTCATCTGGTGGATCGGATCAATACGACTGTATTGTGCGATCAGACAGGCGTGCTCACGACCTATCTCTCCAGCAAAGACTACCTAACAACGCTGCGACGCGTGGTGGTGAAGGACAACAACGGCAAGCGTTTGGTGTTTCTGACCAACAACTTTGTCTTGAAGCCCGAGTTGATTGCCGACCTGTACCGCAAACGCTGGCAGGTGGAATTGTTCTTCAAATGGATCAAGCAGCACCTGCGCATCAAGGTGTTCTTCGGTACCAGCGAGAACGCGGTTAAGACGCAGATATGGATCGCCATATCGACCTAGCTGTTGATTGCCATTGCGAAGAAACGTTTGCATCTTGACCATCACAGCCTATACGAAATCCTAAAAATCCTGAGTCTGTCCATGTTTGAAACAATCCCTATAAATCAACTACTTAAGCCACCCTCAAAAAATTCAGAGTCGGACTTCGAGCCCAATCAGCTCGCTCTCCTCTGAAGAGCGTTGGGACACTACTGATTTTACCCAAACCCGCATCCAAAAAGCCAAGCTTTTGCCCGGCGCCATATGCCGGTCATATTAGGTCTTTGGTTCCCCGAGCCAATATCGTGAACTCCACTGGAAATTCTTCGCCAGAATAGCGCTGTGCCCGCATCTGCAGGCGGTGGCGGCTGCGAACCGCCCACCCAAGGGAACCCAAACGAAGGGCTGGCGAGGCGTAAAAAGCGATCACGGCTGCCCGGTGGAAATGATGGTGAACGCGCCTCCAGGCTGCACGATGAACGACTGCACCTCAAGCGTCGTGGTGGCGCTGATCTTTAGACGTGGCCGCGTACCTACCGCAATCG